>DASTVC010000001.1:0-2652 GCA_035759295.1 Longimicrobium sp.
CGATTACCCCGTCAGCGTCGTAGAAGGGGCGGCCGTTCACGCCCACCCACATGTCCGTCCCGTCCGCCCGAAGCTGCCGGATCTCGTATTCGCTTCCGCGTCCGGAGGCGCGCTGGGAGCGGATGTCCTGCAGGTGCGCACGGTCCTCGGGAAAGGTAAAGTCTTCCGGGCGCCGGCCGATCACTTCTTCCGGGGAATACCCCGTCATCTCGGCGAAGCGGGGGTTGCAATAGACCGCCCGATCCGCGGCGTCGTTGATCACGATGCCTTCGCCCAGCGCCCCCAGCACGGTGCGGAAGCGCTCCTCGCTGGCACGCATCTCCGCCTCCGCGCGCACGCGCTCCGTGACGTCGCGAACCACGCAGACGAGCCCGCCATCCGGCGTGCGTGCCAGAGAGAGGGCTTGCGGGAACCGCGTTCCGTCCAGGCGCCGGCCGGTCGACTCGCCGCGCCATTCGCCGCCGTCGGCCAGCGCACGAGCGACGTCGCCCTTCAGGCGGGCGCGCTCCCCGGGGTCGTACAGGATCTGCCACGACCGGGCGACCAGGTCGCCGGTACCGGCCAGCCCGTGGATGTCGGCGAAGGCACGGTTCATCTCCGTAAACCGGCCCCAGCGGTCGAGGATCGCCATGCCGTCGATCGCCGCCGTCATCGCCGCCGTCATCGCCGCCGTCATCGCCGCGGACCGCGGGGGGCGGACCCGCCCGGCTTCGCCCATGCCGGTCCCGCCGCGTTCGTCGGAGACCGGCGGCTGCGCAGCGGGATCACCGCGGCGGGGGCGGCCGGCGGCGCGCACGTCACCCATGGATGTGCGCCTCGATCGCGTCCACGAGGACCGCTTCGTCCACGATGGGCTTGGCGACGTACGCATCGAAGCCCGCGGACAGAAAGCGCTCGCGGTCGCCATTCATCGCATGCGCGGTGAGCGCGATCACGCGCAGGTCGCGCAGGGCGGGATCGGCGCGGATCTCGCGCAGGACCTCCATGCCGTCCATCCCCGGAAGCGAGATGTCCAGCAGCACGAGGTCCGCGGGCGTCGCGCGGAGGCCGGCCAACGCCTCGACGCCGCCCACGTACTCCTCGAGGTGGTACGCGCCTTCGAGAATGGCGTTAAGGAGCATCCGGTTGTCGGCGCTGTCCTCCACGATCGAGATCCGCTTCATGCCACGCGCTCCATGGTCATCGTCTCCTGCGCCAGCCACGCCTGATGGCGTCGATACTCCGCCTCCATCTCCGGCACGAGCGGGAGAGCCTCCGCCACCCTTCCGCTGGCGCTGAGAGCCTCGATCTGCATGCAGAGCCGCCGCATCCGGGTAGCTCCCAGCTGGCCGGCACTGGAACCCAGCGTGTGGGCCGCGGCTTCGGCCGTGGGCGAATCACCCCTGTCCAGCGCCGAACGCACCGTCTGCAGCCGGCCCGGCGTAATGCTCCCGAACAGCTGGACTAGATCGTGCACGAGCTTCATTCCGCCCCATCCGTGAAGGCGGGTGAGCGCGCCGCGATCGCAGCTGGGAATTGCGTCTTCCAGCCGGCGAACGCGCGTCGAGGCAAGCGTGGCCATAATTCAGCGTCCTGTGCATACATGAGAATTCTTATCGCGGACGACGATCCGGTGGTGGCCCAGGTGGTCCGCGCCGGACTTGGAGCATTGGGGTGGCGGGTCGAGGTGGCCGCCGACGCGATGCAGGCGGTGATGTTCGCCAACCGCTCGCCTCCGGAAGCGATCATCCTGGACTTCAACATGCCTGGCGGCACGGGACTTACCGCGCTCGAGCGCCTGCGGGCCTCGATGAAGACCCGCTACGTGCCGGTCCTGGTGCTCAGCGCGACGCAGGACCCGACGGTCCGCTCGCGGGGCGAGGCGCTCGGTGCCGCGGGCTTTCTCGCCAAGCCCGTCGACATCGACATCTTGCACGCGGAACTCTGCCGGATCATCGGCCGTGCCCCGGCCGCGAACGAGGGGATGTAAGCCCTTTCTCAAACGCGACTTCGGGGACGATACTGGCAATTGACGGACCGGGGGGCAGTACTTCGGAATCCATACTTTTAACGCTGGTATTTTTACTGCACAGGGTCCATTGAACCCTTTCCGACTCGTTTTCCGCCGCACTGTAACCGGACGGGCCAGGAATCGATCAGCCGCATTCACTGTACGTTTGTCGGACAGGGCTCCCCTTCCGAACCGGTAATACGGCCGTTCCGGTCACGAAAATGAGAGTGCGTCTGATATCCGGACACTCCAGGAGTGCGTGCGGTTGCAGAAAGGCGTCTCGCGAAGACCGCGTCATGGGCGACGTCCAGGAATTTCAGGTTCATCGCGGATTTCGTTGCACGCCACGCATGGCGGGAAGCGGCGGCGGGTTCACCATGCGCGACACAGTGTCCGGCGCGTCGGCAGGGGTGGGGCGCACCGGGCTTCCCTGGGAACGTCGGGAACGGCAGGCGGATGGACGCACGGCAGGGGGCCATCCGCGTTTTTTCTGGAACACCTTTCCCGCCGCAGGGCCCCGCATCCCACCATTCCGGCTTCATCCGATGCGCGATCCCGCAAACCGTCCCCGCGCCGCGAACCTCTGCGGAATCATCCCCGGCCTTCTCTCGAGCACAGGCTTCGCCAGATCGCGCATCGGGTGTTCGTGGAGGCCGGCTCCG
>DASTVC010000002.1:0-6479 GCA_035759295.1 Longimicrobium sp.
GGAGCGCGATCGAATTCTCCCCTCTCCGTGAGGAACGAACGGGGAGGGGTCGGGGGAGGGGCCCCCCGCGGACGCAGTTCGATGACTTTCGAAGCACTATCGAATTCTCCTCTCCCCCCTGCAGTTCGGGGGGGAGAGGCCGGGAGAGGGGGGGCGCCTGCTGACGCAGTCCGATGCATGCCGAAGCATTCGGCCACACGCTCGGCGCTGTCCGGAGTGCGATCGCCATCACGCCGCATCGGCCCGCCCCTCCCCGTGCGTCATCCGCACGCACTGGTCGCCGGCCAGCGGCACCACCTGCGGCGCGCCCGTGTCCGGCCCGGGGCCGGGGTGCGGCACGATCTCCACCGGCCAGCCGTATACGCGCTCCACGTTGTCGCGCGTAAGCACCTGCGCCGGCGTCCCCTCCGCGGCGACGCGGCCGCGGTGCAGCAGCACCAGCCGGTCCGCGTAGCGCGCGGCGAGGTTGAGGTTGTGGGTCACCAGCAGCACCGTCTTGCCTGCGTGCCCCAGGTCGCGCAGCAGCTCGAAGATCGACATCTCGTGGGCGATGTCGAGCGCCTGCGTGGGCTCGTCCAGGGCCAGCGTGGGCGCCTCCTGCGCCAGCGCGCGCGCCACGCGCCCCCGCTGCCGCTCCCCTCCCGACAGCGTGGGCACCGGCCGCGCGGCCAGGTCCCACACGTCGCAGCGGCGCATCGCCTCCTCCACCGCGCGCCGGTCCGCATCCCCTTCCCGCCGCCACGCGCCCAGGTGCGGATACCGCCCCATCGCCACCATCTCCCGCACGCTGATGGGGAACACGGTCTCCTCCCCCTGAGGCACCACGCCGACGGCCTTCGCGAGCGCATCCCGTCCCCATCGCGCCACCGGCGTGCCCGCGAACTCCACCGTCCCGGCGGAGGGAGTCAGGATCCCCAGCAGCAGGCGCAGCAGCGTGGATTTGCCCGATCCATTCGGTCCCAGCACCGCCGTCGTCGCGCCGGAGGGGACCTCCAGCGACAGGTCCAGCACCGCGGGACCGGTGGATTCCGGATACCGGTAGGTGAGACCGGCGCAGCGCCATCCGCTCATGCGCCCCTCCTGCGCAGGATCCAGATGAAGAACGGCACGCCCACGAACGCCGTCACCACGCCGATCGGCAGCTCCACGGGCGCCGCGACCGTCCGCGCCAGCACGTCCGCCAGCACCAGGAACGTCGCGCCGAGAAGGACGGAGGCGGGGATCAGGAAGCGGTGGTCCGGCCCCCATAGCATCCGGACCACGTGGGGGATCACGAGGCCCACGAAGCCGATCACCCCGCTCACCGCCACCGACGCCGCGGTCAGCAGCGAGGCGGTGCCGTACGCCGCCAGCTTCACCCGCTCCGTCCGCACCCCCAGGTACGCCGCCGTCTCTTCGCCGATGGAGAGCAGGTTCAGCGGCCGGGCCAGCGCCATCAGCAGCACCAGCGCGGGCCCGCCCGCCAGCGCGAGCAGCCCGATCTCACGCCAGGTGGCGCCGCTGAAGCTCCCCATCATCCAGAAGAGCGCCGCGCGAAAGCTCTCCGCATCGCTGAAGGTGAGGACGAGGAGGATGCAGGCGTTGAAGAAGGCCCCCGCCACCACACCCGCCAGCAGCAGCACGCGCGTGTCCAGCGTCCGCCCCGCCGAAGCCGCCAGCCTGAGCACGAGGACGATGGACAGCGCCGCGCCCGCGAACGCCGCCAGCGCCACCGACCCGCTCGCCACGCTGGCGCCCAGCACGATCACGCTGACCGCGCCCACCGCCGCGCCGCCGCTGACGCCCAGGATGTACGGCTCCGCCAGCGGGTTGCGCAGCAGCGCCTGAAAGCACGCGCCGCTGGCCGCCAGCGCGCCGCCGACCAGCGCCGCCAGCAGCGAGCGCGGCACCCGCAGCCGGCGGACGATGGCGACCGTCGCGGGGTCGCCCGTGCCGCGCAGGGCGTCCACCACCTCGCCCGTCCCCAGCCGCACGGCGCCCAGGCGCACGCTCAGCAGCAGCGCGCCCGCCAGCACGGCGGCCAGCAGCAGCAGACGGCCGAGCGGTCTCACCGCCCCGCCAGGTCCGGATGGAGCGCATCGCGAAAGCGCCGCGCCGTCTCGCCGATCCCCGGGCCCATGCGGTTCACCGCGTCCGCCGGGAGCGCGATCACCTTTCCCGTACGAAAGGCGTTCAGTTCCCGCCATCCCGGGCGTACCGAAAGCTCCACCACCCGCGCCTCGCCGCCGTCGCCCACGGGGAGGAGGATGACCTCCGGCTGGCGGCGCACCAGCTCCTCCATCGACACGTACTGCGGCTGCCCCGTCGCGTCAGGAAAGGCGGTGCGGCCGCCGGCGATCTCCATCAGCTGCACCGTGAAGGTCGTGGGCCCCGCCGTCATCAGCGGCTCGTCGCCCACGACGTAGAAGGCGGTGCGCGGCGGGCGGCCGGCGACGGACGCGCGGACGGCCGCCAGCTGCGAGCGCACGGCGGCGGCAACGGAGTCGGCGGATGCGTCGCGCCCCGTCACGCGGCCCAGCACGCCGATGGTGCGGAAGATGTCGGTGGTATCCGTGGTGCGGACGGCCAGGAAGGGGATTCCCATCTCGCGCAGCCGGTCGCGCACCGGGTTGGCGCCCGCCGAATGCCAGCCGATCACCAGGTCCGGCCGCAGTGCGATCAGCCGCTCCAGCGACGGATCCAGCGCCCCGCCCACCGACGCGACGGAATCCACCCCCAGCCCGGTGTCGTAATCCGAGCGTCCCACCAGCTGCGGCAGCGCGCCGATGGCCACCAGCGTCTCCGTCGCATTCGGCGCCAGCGAGACGATGCGCCTGGCGGGCGCGGCGAGCCGCAGCGAGTCGCCCGCGTCGTCCACGACCGCGATGGATGCGGATGCGGACGCCCGCGGATCGCGCTCGCCGCACGCGGGGAGCGCCAGCAGCGCGGCCAGGGCGGCGGCGCGGAGGAAAGGGATGGCGCGGATGCGCGACGACAAAAAGCCCGTCCTTCCGGGGATGCGCGGAAGGGACGGGCACGGATGGCGCGGACGGAGCACGCGTGATGGAGCGTGGTGCCGGCCCGGCATGCAGTGGCCCCGCTCCCCTCCCGCGAGGGGTTTGCCAAATTGCGGGAGCAGAGAGGGCCGCGTCTCCTGGCTCGAGGCGGTCGCCGCTCGCCTTCCCGGGCTGGTGCCCAGTGGCTGAGTGAGCGGGACGGGGCCGGCGATGCTGTGCCGGGCCTCTTACAGTGGCGGGGCCGCGCCGGATTTACACCGGCTTCCGTGAGGCCCTCTCGCTTCTATGTCGAGCGCCAAGGTAGCGGCGATTGCGCGGGATGTAAAGCATCCCGGCCCCTGCGGTCTCGCGTGAGCGGGTAAACCCGCTGCTGGGAAAGCGATAAGCCCCGCCCGGCCGCTGGCGCGTCCGTGCGGGGCTTCACCCGCTCGCGTAGGCCGGGGCTGTCGCGGCGTAGACGCCCCGTGGTGGTGGAGGCGAGGTCCTTCGGTCGCGCGCCGGGTCTGGGGCAGGGCAGGGTGTCGCGCGGCGCTCCCTCAGGAAGTCATCACTGGCAGCAGTGCACTGGTAGTGTGTGGCTCGCTCCTCGTTCCGGAGCGTGCGGCGGCGTATCTTTATCGACCCTGACCTGCACAACGACCGAAAGTGCCGATGAAGCTGTGGATCGATGCGGACGCCGCGCCGCGTGACGTAAAGGAGATCGTCTACCGGGCGGCCAGGCGGCTGGAGCTGGAGACGGTGCTCGTGGCCAACCAGCGGATGCCGGTGCCGCCGGGGAACGCGTACGTATCCGCCGTTCGCGTGGAGGGCGGGCCCGACGTGGCTGACCGCTACATCGCCGACAATGCAGCCCCGGGTGACGTGGCCGTGACCGCCGACATCCCGCTGGCGGCGGCGCTGGTGGAAAAGCGCGTGCTGGTGATCGACCCGCGCGGCGAGGAGTACACGCCCGACAACGTGACCGAGCGGCTGTCCGTGCGCGACTTCATGGACGGCCTGCGCGGCAGCGGCGTGGAGACGGGCGGCGCGCGCCCCTACGGCGACCGCGACAAGCAGGCGTTCGCCAACTCGCTGGACCGCGTGCTCACCCGGGCCATGCGGATGCGCTGATCCGCGCGCGCCAGGATCCGGCGAACGGCATCCTGCAGGAGACGAAAGAGGGCGCGGAGAACCCCGGTGGTTCTCCGCGCCCTCTGCATCCGTCCAGCGCCCTCCGCATCCGCGCGGAAGGCGCTGCGCCGTCAGGGCTCGATCTCGATGAACGACGCGTGCGTGGCGTCCAGCGTTCCGCCGCCGCCGGAGGACGGGTACCCGATGATCAGGTAGCGCGTGCCGGCGGTGGTCTGGAAGTCCTGGTTCGCCTCACCCGTGCCGATGTCGGTGTCCTCGAAATTCCCGGACGTAAGGCTGCTGAAGCCACCTGAGCTGCTGCGGATCTCCAGCGTAACCTCGCCGCCGTCCGTCGACACCGCCCGCGCCGTGTAGAGCGCCGGCGTCCCGGCGACCCGCTTGCGTACGCTGACGACGACCGCGCGGTGCGCGGACCCGCCGGAGAAGCTGGCCGTCCCCGGCGCCTTCGCCTCGCCGCCCGGGCTGGTGCTGCGCGCTTCGCGGTCGGAACCGGTGGCGCTGTCGCAGGCGGCAAGGGCCACGAGCGCCATCAACGTGATCATCTTTCTCATCGTTAGGCTCCTTGTGAGTGGGTCCGGGGGACAGCGGCGGGACGGATCGCCCGCCATAAGCCCCGCCACGGACCATCCGTGGCGGGCCATCAACCGCGAAAGCGCTTTACCGCATCACTTTCGCACTTCGGCCTATCTCACCCGCGTCAGCGCGCCGCTCGCCGTCGCGTCGTTCCCCTCCTGCCGCCAGTCGTAGCGCAGCCGGCCCTCGCCCACGGGCGTAAGGGTGATGATCCCCTGGTCCTCGCATGCACCGTAGGTGATGTCCTCCAGCACCTGCAGCGCGCCGTCGCGCACGCCGCGGAACAGCAGCACGCCGCCGCACTGCAGCGAGGGGTAGGAGATCGTCCCCACCTGCTCCGCCGGCCCGCCGACGATGATGGCCTCGATCGTCCACTCGCCTGGCTGGTCGGTCTGCGTTCCCACGCCGTTCCACGTGCCGATGAACTGCATCGGCACCCCGCCCGCGCCGCCGCCCATCCCCACCGAGCATCCCGCCAGCGCCAGCACCGCACCCGCCATTGCCGCCATCCGCCGCATCATCATTGTCATCATCCAGGGATTGTGGGTTTTTGGAGATACGACATCCGCGCGCAGCAGAACGCAACGCGCGCGTCCGGACGTCTGGAAAGCCGTCGGAATGAAGAGAAGCGGGCCGGAAGCGAGGCGGAGCCTGGGAAAAAGTGCGATTGTCCTCTGCTACCGTACAAGATACCGCGCCG
Source organism: Longimicrobium sp. (assembly GCA_035759295.1). Taxonomy (GTDB): domain Bacteria; phylum Gemmatimonadota; class Gemmatimonadetes; order Longimicrobiales; family Longimicrobiaceae; genus Longimicrobium. The sequence continues at coordinate 5,401 of DASTVC010000002.1, forward strand.
GCCGCACCCCTCCAAGAAAACGTTTGTTTGAGCGGGATCGTCAGGAGAGCACGCGCAGCCGGCCGGGGTGGATTTCGATCTCCACCTCCCGTGCGTCGTCGGCGATGATCTCGCCATCGGCGTGCACGGGGAGCGGGTCCGGGCTGGTCACGCGGACACGGCGGGCGTGGTGCATGTGCACGCATGACGCGCCGGTGTGCGCGCCCCACATTACCCGCGGCAGAAAGCTGAGGATTCCCAGCGTCCCCAGCCCATCGCAGGTGCACACGTCCAGCAGCCCGTCGTCCAGCTTTGCGTCGGGGCAGATCCAGAAGCCGCCACCGTGCCGCCCGCCGTTCCCGATGGTCACCAGCGTCATCGGCCCCTCCGCCACCCGCTGGCCGTCCAGGTCCACCGTCATGTGCGGCGGGCGGAAGGCGCGCAGGACGCCGAACAGGGCGTGCAGGTACATGGCGAGGCCGCGGAAGCGGCGGCGGCGGTCCACCTCGATGGCCACGCGCGCGTCCAGCCCGATGCCCACGCCGTTGCTGAACCACCGGTCACCCACGCGGCCCACGTCCACCGCGCGCGGCTCCGCTTCCGTCATGCGCCGCACCGCCCACGCCGCGTTCCCCGGCACCCTCGCCAGCATCGCGAAGTCGTTTCCGCTCCCTACCCCCACGATCCCCAGCGGCACGGAAGGCCCGCCGTCAGCCGCGCGCATGATCCCGTTCACCACCTCGTGCACCGTCCCATCGCCGCCGACGGCGACCACGGCCGGCCACCCGTCGCGCGCCGCGGCCTCGGCCAGCTCCGCCGCGTGCCCGCGCCGCGCGGTCTCGGCGATGGTGAACTCCGCTCCCGCCTGCGCCATCTCGTGCTCGACGACGGCGCGGACGCGCGCGGCGGCTCCGCGCCCGGCGGTGGGGTTCAGGATGACGTAGAAGCGGTCGATGGGCATGGGGGGGCGCCGCGGCGGGATTGGGGGGAGGGGCGTGACGCGCAGCAGTGTCGCCGCGCGGAGGTTCAGGCGCAAGCGTGGCGTGTGTGGGACGGGGTGCGGGCGTAGGTTTTGGTGAACGGGTGAACGGGTGAACGGG
>DASTVC010000003.1:0-3394 GCA_035759295.1 Longimicrobium sp.
GATCCCGAGGGCTGGGCTTCGCGCGACCCGACAAAGATCCTTCGGTCGCGCGCAAGCTTCTGTGGTTATGAAAGTTACGGGCGTGCGCTCCCTCAGGATGACAGTGTGCCTCCGGTGGGAGCCGGTAAGGTTTAGCAACCCCCTCTAAGGAGCCACGCGCGGGGACGGTTCGCGGGATCGCGCATCGGGTGAAGCCGGAATGGTGGGTTGCGGGGCGCTGCGGCGGGAAAGGGGTTGCCAGAAAAAACGCGGATGGCCCCCTGCCGCGCGTCCATCCGTCCGCCGTTCCCGAGGTCCCCAGGGAAGCCCGGTGCGACCCACGACGGCCGATGTGCAGGGACGCGAGGGTGCGCATCGTGAGCCCGCCATCGCTTTCCGCCAAGGATCGCCCCCCGGCGATTCGCGGAAACGCCGGCGCCCTACCGTCCCACCACGACGCGCACCTCGTCCCACTCCCCCGTGGGGGCGATGGCGCGGATGGTGTGGGGGCCGGGGACCAGGGCCCAGCGCTCCCGCGGCAGCGCGCGGCCGTCCACCAGCCAGCGCACGCCGCCCTCCGCGCCCGCCGCGCGCAGAGCGACGGTGGCGTAGCGGGGGTCGACGCCCACGGGGACCTCGTAGCGGTCGCCGTCGCGCGGGGCCAGGATGCGGAAGCGCTCCTGGGCGCCCAGCGACGCCGCCGCGCCCAGCCGGCCGCGCTCGCCCGCCGCCCAGTCGCCGTACTCCTCCGGCAGCGCCACCCGCCCGCCCTGCTCCCAGTCGTCGGTTCGCGACGGCTCGGTGCCGGGGATGAACCACTCCGTCGTGGAGACGCAGCCGGGCGTGGCGCGCAGGCCCGAGAGGCGGCAGACGCGCACGGGAACCAGCCCGGCCTCCGCCGGCGTGGGGAGCGCGCCGGGCGGGTAGCGGCCGGCGGTTGCGAGCATCGCGCGGTAGAGGAGCGGGCCGGCGCCGGTGATCCCGCTCACCCCCTCCATCGGCCGGCCGCTGAAGTTGCCCACCCACACGGCGACGGTGAACCCCTGCGTGACCCCCACCGCCCAGTTGTCCGTGAAGTGCCGGCTCGTCCCCGTCTTGGCCGCCGCCGGGAAGGGAAAGTCGAAGGGCGTCTCCTCGCCAAAGCCGGGGGTGCGGGCGTCGGCGTCGGCCAGCACGTCCAGCACCAGCGCCGCGGCCTGCGGCGAGACCACCCGCTCGCGGAGCGCCGGGGGCTCGCCGGGCGCGGCGGGGCGCCAGCGCCAGGGCGTCCACTCGCCGCCGCGGGCCAGAGCGCGGTAGCCGTTGGCCAGCTCCAGCAGCGTCACGTCGCCGTTCCCCAGCGCCAGCCCCAGCCCGTAGTGCGACGCGTCGGCGGAGAGCGAGGCGAAGCCGGCGCGGCGCAGCGTCCGGAGCACCGGCTCCACCCCCAGCCGGTCCGCCAACTCCACCGCGGGGACGTTGTACGAGCTGGCCAGCGCCTCGCGCATCCGCACGGGTCCCCGGAAGCGGCGGTCGTAGTTCTGCGGGCGGTAGGGGCCCATGCTGGTCGCGAAGCTGCGCGGCACGTCCGGCAGCACGGTGGCGGCCGTGTGCCCGCGGTCGAACGCCAGGGCGTAGACGAAGGGCTTGAGCGCGGACCCCGGCTGGCGGGGCGAGACCACCATGTCCACCTGCCCCGCCCCCGGCTCCGCGAAGTCCGGCGAGCCCACCCAGGCCAGCACCTCGCCCGTGGCGTTGTCCAGCACCACCGCGGCCGCCTGCCGCGCGCCGCGATCCGCCAGCACGCGGACGGTGTGGCGCACCTCCGCTTCCAGCAGCGTCTGGAGCTCCAGGTCCAGCGACGTGGTCCAGGTGCCGTCCATCGACCGCCCCTCCGCCTCGGCAAGCTGCAGCACGCGGGTGGTGAAGTGCGGCGCCAGGAACGGGGTCCGCCGGTCGACGGGGAGGACGGGCTCAGAGCGGGCGCGGGCCACCTCGTCCGCCGTGGCGTATCCCAGCGCGCGCATCCGCCCCAGCACCACGTTCCGCCGCGCCCGCGCCCGCTCCGGCGAGACCAGCGGGTTGTCGCGCGAGGGGGCGCGGGCGATGCCGGCCAGCAGCGCCGCCTGCCCCAGGCTCAGCTCTCGCGCCGAGGCTCCGAAGTAGAGCGCGGCCGCGGGGGATACGCCGGTCGCCGCCTGGCCCAGGGGAACGCGGTTGAGGTACTGCTCCAGGATGTCGCGCTTCTGGAGGTGCGCATCCAGCCGCAGCGCCCACAGTGCCTGCCGCGCCTTGCCGCTCCAGCTGCGCGGCAGGGGGCGCAGCAGCCGCACCGCCTGCATGGTCAGGGTCGATGCGCCCGCGCGGCGGCGCCCCCGCAGGTTGTCCCGCATCGCCCGTCCGATTGCGCGCGCGTCCACGCCCCGGTGCGCGAAGAAGCGGTGGTCCTCCGCCGCCAGAAAGGCCTGCACCAGCCGCGGGTCCATCTCCCCCACCGCCGTCCATCCGCCGCGGCTGCCGTCCGGCGAGCGGGTGGCGCGCAGGGGCATGCCGCCGCGGTCCACCATCACCACCGCGGGCACCGGCGCGGGCGCGGCGAGCTCCGCCGGCAGGGGGAGCGCGATCCACCCCAGCGTCCCCAGCACGAGGACGACGGCCGCCGCCGCGGCGGCCTTCCAGCGCGCGCGGCGGCTCACTGGCCCGCGGGGGTGATGGTGAAGGCGCCGCCGCCGCTGCGGCCGTGCACGCCGGGGTTGTACATCTCCTCCGCGTGCGCGGGCGCCATGGTGAAGCGCCCGGCCGTGGTCGCGCGGGCCAGGTAGGTGGCGGCGTACGTCCCCCGCCACAGCTGGCGGGCGAAGTAGACCACGCGGTCGTCGCGGATCTCGCGGTGGTCGAACGCGGACCACATCCCCGAGTCCCAGCTGCCGAAGGCCCACGCCGACGTCAGGCTCTCGCCGAACAGGTCGTCACCATCCCCCTCCGACCCTTCCTCGAACGCGCCGGCAGGGAACGGGCTGATGGTGCGCAGGCTCAGGTCCACCGCCTCCAGCCCGGCGGGGAGCGGATCGTCCAGGATCACCATCTGCCGCTCCTCCGGGCAGGTGATGCGCAGCCGGACGCGCACCACCTGGCCTTCCGCCACGCTGGTGATGGGCCGGCGCGTGTCCAGCGTCTCATACCAGCGCTCCACGGCAATGCCGCGGTCCAGCGGGGTAAGCGTGGGCCGCGAGACGATCTCGCGCACGGACAGGTCGTAGTAGACGGGCGTGCCGCCGCCGGGCGCGTCCAGCGAGAGGCGGAGCGCTTTTCTTCCATCGGACAGCGTCGTCAGCAGCCCGGCGATGCTGGGGACGGTGTCGTGCCGCTCGCCGCGGCGGGCGCGGGTCTCCAGCACCGTGCGGCCACCCTGCAGCAGGCGGACGGGTCGATCCGG
>DASTVC010000004.1:0-2333 GCA_035759295.1 Longimicrobium sp.
AACCCAACCGGAACGATGCTCGGCAACCCGGTATGAAGCCCCGCACAGCCGCGAAGCGGCCGTGCGGGGCTTTCCGCCGTTGTTGCGGCGGGTTCACCCGCTCACGCAGGGGCGCGTGACGTGCCTGAAGACCGGCCCCGAGCAGGCGGATGCGAGATCCTTCGGTCGCGCATAAGCACCTGTATTGCTTATGGTTGCGTGCGGGCGCTCCCTCAGGAAATCAACTTTGGTGGATAGATCCTCAGCCCGGAGTGATCTGGATTCGCTGAGCACCCGTCCAACGTTCTCCCGCCTCCAGCCGCACCGGCGTCCCCACCTGCGCCGCCTCTACGCAGAGCATCTCCAGGTACTCGTCGTCCTCCATGTCCGGCAGCGCCGCCGTCGCCTCTGCCCACGGGTTCCACACCACCGTGTCCGCGAATCCCGAAGCGCGCAGCAGGAATTCGCGGCCGTTCTCCGGATCCTCCACCCGCAGCTCGGCCGGCGTGTCGAGATACACGCGATCCACCGCGCCGTTCACCGACAGCGCGCGATCCTCATCCACCCGCTCCTGCTCCCCCGTCACTCGATAGCGGAGGCCGCGCAGCCCCTCGACCGTCGCGCGGCGCACGTCGCCCACGCGCAGGTAGGTGTGCAGCGCGGCGGTAAACTCGAACGCCGCGCTGCCGGTGTTGTGGATGGCGAGGGTGATGGAAAGCCAGTCATCGCCCACCTCGACGGACAGCTCCGCAACGAACGCGTGCGGCCAGATGCGGCGCGTCTCCTCGGAATCGCGCAGGCGCAGGCGGACGGCGTCCGGGCGATCCGCATCATCCACCCGCTCCCACGGCTGCGTGCGCGCGAAGCCGTGCTTGGGGAGCGGTCCCATCCCCGCGAACTGGGGAAAGATGACGGGCACGCCGCCGCGGATGGCCTTGCCCGGCGCGAAGGTGGCGGCGCGGCTGAGGAACAGCGCCTCCCGCCCGGCCGCCGGCACCCACGAGGTGACGTGGGCGCCGTGCAGGTACACCTCCGCCGTGCCGCCGGACGCGTGGGAAAGCCGCAGCTTCGGCAGCGCCGCGGCTGGATCGGCCGTCACCACCCCATCCGCTGGCGCAGGTTGGTGACGTGCGCGGTGTGGTGGCGGCCGTGCCAGGCGTAGAGCGCCAGCATGCTCTCCAGCGGCAGGGATCCCCACTCCGGGTGCTGGATGGTGCGCGCCCACTGCTCGTCGGTCAGGGAGCGCAGCAGGATGATCCAGCGCTCATGCAGCAGCTCCAGCGTCCTGAGCGACGTCTCCACCGGCGTGGCGCGCGCATCCTCCAGCTCCGCCCAGCGCGCCTCGTCGTACGTCTTGATGAGCGGGTTGTCTTCCGTAAGCCCCAGCTTGAACCGGATGAGCGCGTTCATGTGGCTGTCGGGGACGTGGTGCGCCACCTGCCGCACCGTCCATCCGCCCTCGCGATACGGCGTGTCCAGCTGCTCGTCCGACAGTCCCTCGACGGCGGCCCGGAAGCGCGCCGGCAACTCCGCGATCGCCTCGATCCACTCCCGCCGCCGCTCCGGCGTGGGCGCCACGTCGCGCTGGAACTTGCCGACGGGATATCTCGGATCGGCCGCGGGCTCGGTCATCGTCATGGAAAGCGTCTCCGGGGAAAAGTACGAAGGTACGAGAGTACGGGTAGATCGCACGCAACGGTGCCGCCTGCCGCGCGTTCCGGCTGCACATGAACGCGCGAGCGTGGCTGCCGGAGACAAGGTAAGCGGGAACGGATGGCGGGCGAGAGGGGAGCGGCGGGATTGCGTCGCAAGCCTGGGCGCGCACCGCGCTGGCCCGACCATCGGGCCCGCCAATCCGCGAAGGCGGATTTCGTGTGGTTGTTGCAGCGAATTTATTCGCCCTAGCGGTGGCTTGCCGACGGCACGTCATCCGCCATCGCAACGGCAATCAACCGCCCCAGGTAGAGAATGGCGGAATGCCGGAAACACACAGGGGACCGGGTTTCACCGGCCCCCTTTCCCTCGCCGTCTCAGCAGTTGCAGTTGCGTGTCGGACGAAAGCAAACGTGCCCGGCACCTCGCGGCACCGGGCACTGCATCCATCGACGACTGGATCCCTGGATCTGATCCCCTACCGCGTATACGTCGCCAGCAGGTTGCCAAGGTTCTGCTGCACGCCGCGCGCGCCGCTGGTGTTGCGGCCGTTGTACAGGAACGAGAACACCACCGTCTCGCCGCTCGCCGTCTTCACGAAACCGCTGAGCGTGCGCACGTCGTTGATGTAGCCCGTCTTGGCGTGCAGGTTTCCCGCCGCCGGCGTGCCCACGAACATGCGCGCCAGCGTTCCCCCGCGG
>DASTVC010000005.1:0-3613 GCA_035759295.1 Longimicrobium sp.
AACATCCTCATCGAGGCCGAGGACGGCGCCGTACGGATGAGCGGCACCGACCTGGACACGGCGGTCTCGGTGCGCGTGGCCGCGGACGTCGCCGAGGCGGGCGCCATCACCGCACCGGCGAAAAAGCTCCAGGAGATCGCCCGTGAGCTGCCCGGGGCGGTGGAGTTTGGCACGCAGGGCGATGCGATCCAGATCACCAGCGGCCGCACCCGCTACCGGCTGAACGGCCTGCCCAAGGACGAGTTCCCCGCCTTCCCCAACGTCGACTTCGCCGAGAGCTGGCGGGTGACGGGCGAGAGCCTGCAGCAGCTGATCAGCTCCGTCTCGTTCGCCGCGTCGACGGAGGAAACCCGGCCCATCCTGAACGGCGTGCTGTGGCAGCTGGGCGAGGGCGAGATGCGGATGGTGGCCACCAACGGCCACCGCCTGGCCAAGATGACGCTCCCCGTCGAGACCACGGGGACGGACGGCACGCCGGCGGGCGACTTCATCGTCCATCCCAAGGCGCTGGCCCAGGTGCAGCGGCTGTTCCGCAAGGACGACACGGTGGAGGTGGGCCGCTCGGAGAACCACATCGGCTTCCGCGGCACCGACGTGCAGATCTTCACCCGGCTGATCGAGGGGCCGTACCCGAATTACGAGCAGGTCATCCCGCGCGACAACGACAAGCACATGGTGGCCGACAAAGGCGCGCTGCAGGCGGCGGTGCGGCGCATGGCCATCGTGGCGAGCGACCAGACGCACCGCATCCGCCTGTCGCTGGGCGGCCCCATGCTGCGCTTTGCCGTGGAGACGCCCGACGTGGGGACGGCGACGGAGGAGTTGCCGGTGGAGTTCGACGGCGAGCCTCTGGAGATCGGCTTCAATGCGCAGTACCTGCTGGAGCTGCTGCGCTACATGCCGACGGACGAGGTGAAGATGAGCTTCAAGGCGCCCGAGCGCGCGGCTACCATGATGCCCATCGGCAACGAGGACACGCCCGACTACCTGTGTCTGGTAATGCCCCTGCGCCTGTTGAGCTGACGGCGCGATGCGGATCCACACCGGCGGAACGAGCGGGGGAGGGCGGATGCCTTCCCCCGCTCATCGTCTGGTGTTCAGCGAAGGCCAGGACAGCGGACACGCCGATGCACCTCGCGCCCCGTCACTTCGCCGACGTGGCATCCCGCGGACCGACCTTCGGCTGGAACAGTTCCACCACGTTCCCGGAGGGATCTTCCACCAGGATCTGCGCGCCGCCCTGGCCTTCCACCCGGTCGCCGCGGAACCGGGCGCCGGCCTGCCGCAGTGCATCCACGAGCGCGTCCAGCTCCTGCACCTCGAGCTGGAACCGGTTCCATCCGCCGGGCTCCGGCCTGCCTCCAGCCCGTCCGGCGCCCCCGGCACCGGGCGCGTTCAGATAGAGCCGAAGGTCGCCCCGCGACAGCGCCGCGAACCCGGGCGCCGGGTGCATCTCCACCTCGAAGCCAAGGAGGTCCCGGTAGAACCCGATCGCCTGCTTCACGTCGCGGACGATGTAGCGGATGGCGGCCATATAATCCTCCTGATTCAGACTTGTGATACGCTAACGTTCTACATCTTAAGTAGAACGGTACCGTTTTACAAGTCTGCCATCGCCGCGTAGCTTGTGGGCATGGACCCTCGCATTCAACGGACCCGGGACGCGGTGCTTCCCGCCGCGCTGTCCGTGCTGGCGGAACGCGGCTTTGCGAACTTCACCATGGAGGGCGTGGCGGAGGCGGCCGGCGTCGCCAAGAGCACCGTCTACCGGTACTGGCCTACGAAGCTCTCGCTGCTGCGGGATGCGCTGGAGGGGCTGAACCGGCAGCCGGACGTGGAGCTGGAGGCGGGCTCAGCCCGGGCGCGAATCGAACGGCTGCTGCAGCACCTGGCGAACGCGCTCTCCGACTCGCTTCTTTCCGCGTGCATCCCGGGACTCATCGAGGCGGCGGAGCGCCATCCCGAGGTCGCGGAGTTCCTGCACCAGTACAGCGACCGCCGCCGGGCGACGTTGACCGCCGTCATCCGGAAGGGGATCGACACGGGGGAGCTGCCCGCGCACCTGGACCCGGAACTCGCCGCGCTGGCGCTCTCCGGGCCCATCTTCTACCGCCGGCTCATGACGACCACCCCTTTCCCGGCCGCCGACGTCCAGGTCCTCGTGCGGCAGGTGCTGGGTCCCGCGTAGCACCGTCGCTGGAGTCCATGCAAAAGGAGCGGGGGAGGGCAGATGCCTTCCCCCGCTCGCGTTCAGGGACGCCGCCGTCCGCTACTTGTCGGTGACGAACACGTGGGCGATGGCCACGTGGTAGTCGAACGGCGTGCCGGGCTCCGGCTCGCAGCGGCACCCCCAGCTGCGCGCGTACAGCATCAGCGGCCCACCGCCCACGCCGGTGGTCCCGGTCTGGATGTAGCTGGGGATGGGAAGGCTGTCGAGCCGCGGGTCGAACGTGGGCGTGGCTACGAACGACACCGCCTGCACCAGGCCGATGGGCTCGCACGAGGCGTGCGACGCGTCCAGCACCCAGCTCCCGGAGGCGTCCGTGACCCCGGATCCGGCCAGGAAGGTGATCGTGGTGCGCTCGCAGTCGCTCTCAGGCTTGGTCCCGTCCTTCACCATCCGGCGAACCTGCCCCTCTTCCATCCAGTGCATCAAGCTGCTCATTGTGACCTCCTGATGGAGATGATCATGAGATCCTGCACGGACAAAATTGAGTATATTGCCGGGTTGTCCGAGGGTACAAGCAAACTTGTGATGCCGATCTCCAGAGTTTCCTGTGCAGTGAAAGGGAGCGCTCCGCAGGTCTACGGATCGACGAACGGGTACGAGCATCCGCGAGTAGATTTCTCAGTCGGCGGCAACCTCTTGCCTTAAAAACAGAATTCCACGTGGCGCCTCCTTCGAAATGACAGATTGCGGCGCGATTGGCCACCGAATTCCGAAATTCGGTATGAGTGGATGCCAGCCGGAAACGATCGGCCCGACGCATCGATGGTGATGCGCCGGGCCGGCTCCGTCTGTCGATCGACTGCGCGGTCTCAGCCGTCGCGGAGGGCGGCGGCGAGGGCGGTGTCGAGGGTGGGGTGATGGAAGACGTGGCCGAGTTCGCGCAGGCGCGCCGGCTCGGCGTGCTGGCTAGAGAGCAGCGCTTCATCCGCCATCTCGCCCATTAGTGCGCGCATGCCGAACGACGGGATGGGCAGCAGCGTGGGGCGGTGGAGAATGCGGCCCAGCGCGTCGGTAAAGTCGGCGTTGCGGACGGAGCCAGCGATGGCGTTCACGGGTCCGCGCAGCCGCTCGTCGCGGATGGCGCGCACGATGACCTCCACGGCGTCGTCCAGCGAGATCCAGGGCATCCACTGCCGCCCGTTCCCCATCTTGCCGCCGACCCCCATGCGGAAGGGCAGGAGCAGCTTTTCCAGCGCGCCGCCGGTGGCCGTGAGCACCACGCCGAAGCGCAGCTTTACCACGCGGATGCCGGCGGACGCCGCGTGCCCCGACGCGCCCTCCCAGTCGCGGCAGACCTCCGCCAGAAAGCCGCTTCCCCCGGCGGAGGTTTCGTTCAGCACCTCGTCGCCGCGGTCGCCGTAGAAGCCGGTGGCGGAGGCCTGC
>DASTVC010000006.1:0-10342 GCA_035759295.1 Longimicrobium sp.
GCGGGCGCGGTCGTCCAGCCGCTCCGTGAAGGGGACGCGGACGATGCGGCCGCGCCCGGCGGTGATCTGCCGCAGCGCGGCGGCGTCCTCGCGCGCACCCAGCACCAGCGCATTCAGCTGCGCATTCGCGGGCATGCGGTCCAGCGGGCGAAAGAGCTCGGCGGGCGAGGTCTGCCCCACGGTGGCGGCGCCGTCGCTGACCAGCACGAAGCGGGTGGCCGGCTCGCGGGCGGCGCGGGCCTGGATGGCGGCCAGCGCGGCGTTCAGGTCGGTGCCGCCCAGAAAGCCGCGGGCGCGAAGGAGCGATTCCACGCGCGTGGAGGCCTCGCGCGGGGTAAAGGTGCCCAGCGGGACGACGCTCTGGTCGAAGGCGACCAGCTCCACGCGGCTCCCCGGGAGCGCGGCCAGAACGGCGCGGAGGGCGGCGAGCCGGTGGTCCATCCCCTCCGCCGCGCTGGCGCTGGTGTCGAGCAGAAAGACCCAGCGGGTGCCGGGGCCGGCCGGCGGCGTGGGGCGCACGTCGGGCCGCACGCCGGCGACGTAGAACTGCCCGGCGCGCATCAGGTACTCGCGCGGGGCGTCGGGGCGCGGGCTCCAGCGGATCTCCAGGTCCTCGGTGGGGGTGGCGCTCTCCGCCTCCCACTGCAGCATGCCGGTCTGGCTCACCCGGCTCCCCAGCGGCCCCACCAGCGTGGGACCCACCTGCTGCTCGTGCGGAAGCGGCCGCGAGCTCACGCTCACCCGCATCATCCCGATGCGCGGCAGCCCGCGCAGGGGCACGCGGTAGGTGCGCACGCCGCCCTCCAGCGGGAGCAGGCGCGTGTAGCCGAGCACGACGCGCACGGTGGCGCCCGCCTCGATGGGAAAGATGCGCGCGCTGAAGCGGTTGCCCTGGTCCTGCTCCAGCAGCGCGGGGTCGCGCATCTGGTGCAGGATCTCGGCGTAGACGCGGTTGGCGCGCAGCCGCTCGACCACCTCGCCCTCCATCAGCCGGCCGTTCACCTCCTTGGCGAAGCGGCTCACCGTGGCGCCTTCCGGCAGCACCGCGGTGAAGCGCCCTTCCATCCGCCGCGCGTGCGGGTTGCGGAAGACGATCTCCATCTCGGTGAGCGAGAACACCCCCTGCACCGCCGCCCGCACGTTCAGCTCCTGGATCACGAGCTCCTGCCCGTCGGGATCGGAGAGCGCGATGGGCGCGGGCGTCTCCGGCTGCGCGGCCAACGGTGGCGCGGCAAGGACCGTCAGCAACGGCAGCAGGGCGCGGGCGGCGAGGCTACGCATGGTGTGTCGGGTCATCAGATAACGTGGAGATGGGATAGGCACGGCCGCAGCGGTTGGAATTCCCAGACAGGTGAACTCGCAGGAGGAACGTGGACGGATCACCGTTTCTGTCCACGTAAAAGGTGGGCCGGGTATCCATCATCCGCAACGGGGCGGAGAGAAGCGCCAGTGACGATCCGCTCATCTACGAAATGCACTACGCTCCCAGAACCCGTGCAGCCTTGGTTGGCGGCTAATGTATCGGCGTGGATCTCATCTCTTTACATTCTGTTTTACTCGGCAAGTGCAACCTGGATTCTACACGGAACCATGACAGACACCTCCGAATCACCCCCTGAACGTCTCCCGGATTCCGGAGAACCAGTCCCAGAACCTCGCCCTCCGTGGAAACGCTGGCGATTTCCAGGCATTGAATTCCTCAGCCATGCCGGCACGGTACTCGGTGCCATGTGCGGAGTTCTTGCACTCTTCTGGCAACTTTCGGAGGGGAAGCGGGAACGCGTTGAACGGATTCGCGTCGAGACAGCATTGCCCGAGATTGCTGACGATGGAAAGGTACATCTGAGGCTGATCATTACGAACGACGGGGACCGCTCAGTTTACATCAAACGGCTTTTCGTGGCACGGGAGACAGCATGGCCCAACAGAATCGATCACACTGCGTTTCCGAACATGTTGATCTTTGCACGCGATACCTCAGTCAAGGTTGAGGCTCTCGAACCGGTTATCTTCAAAAGTCCTTCGCTTGCTGTACTCGGGGCTATGGGTTTAGGAAGCGGTTACCAAGTGGAAGTTGAAACCTCGCAACGAAAATATACATTCCAGATAACGCCGTTCACTACGGAACATAGGTCTGAGCTATTACGGGCAATCGGACAACAGAGCACGGCATACGATTCAGCCGCGTCCGAACGCCTGCGAGAACAAGCATCCTCGGAATGCAAATCTCAGATACGAACAACGAGAGACACGCCGGTCGTAGACATCCTTGTCGACGGTGCAAGTTCAAAAAAAATACGGTTTCCCCTTCTCATGGGTAGCAGAGCAGAAGAACTGTGCTTTAGGCTCTCATACCAAGAATGGCTCACCACGATTGCGGACAATATCACGAGCGAAATCCCATAGGTAAAAGATCGAACTCCCTCATCGCGCGCTTTGTTCACTCGTAGGTGACAAATGAGAGAGCCCGCCACGCGGCGGGCTCTCGGACTTACCTGCACTGTGCGGGACGGGCTCAGCGGCAGATGCATTTGCCGTAGTAGCTGCACACGCCGCCCGCGCCGCCGCAGGAGATGTAGCACTCCCTGGGAACGCAGGCCAGTTCCTTCCCCGGCGCGGTCGAGGCGAACACCTGCGCCGTCCCGAACACCATCGCCCCGATCACCGGAACGACGTACAGCACGCGCCTGATCAGCCGGATGTGGATCATGATGTGCCTCCCGCCAGGGTGACGGTCACGCACGCCAGGACAAACTCAGCGGCAGATGCAGACGCCGGAGCTGCTGCACACGCCACCCGCGGGGCCACAGGTCAGCAGGCACTGCTTGGGCGTGCAGGCCCGGGCTTCCTGCGCGGTGGACGAGGCGAACACCTGGGTGGTCCCGAACGCCATCGCCCCGATGACCGGGACGACGTAAAGCGCGCGCTTGAGCAGTCGGATGCGAGTCATGAGGTGCCTTCCGCAAAGGTGATGGTCGCGCAGGCCGGGAGATCCGCCTGCGCCCCGAGGCCATCTCGAATCGTGACGGAAAATATCCGCCTTATAGAGTGGTTGCAAGGATGGGAACGGTCCCCGTTCGTGCTCGATTGACCGGTACCCGGCTGCCCCGCCGGCATGAATAGCGGCCACCTGTCTTGAACCTGCACGTTCGGTCGTTCTGTGGGAGGTCGCGAAGGAGCGACGGCGGGTCAACCTCGATGCCAGAGAGAGCCACAATGCCAACACACGTGTTCGGACGGTCGCGGGCGGTCGTGATGGGGATGCTGATGCTCGCGGTGGCGCCGGCGGCACAGGCGCAGTCGCGGTGGCAGGTGGAGGCTTCCCTGGACCAGACCGGGTCCACCAGCATGCACGGCGTGATCGCGGACGGCCCCACCTCGTCGTACGACGCCTGGCAGGAGGAGGCGGTGCGGTACTCGGTGGGCGCGTCGGCGCTGGCGCGGGTGGCCTCGCACGGCTCGCTGCGCCTGGGGCTTTCGCTGAGCAACAAGGGGTTCACGGAACGCGTTACCACCTCGTCCCCCACCGGCAACCAGACCTCCGAGCGCAACGTGGACCTGCTGTACCTGGGCGCGCCGCTCACGCTGGGCTACAACCTGGCCAGCGCGCGCAGGGGCATCGTCCCCGTCGCGGAGGCGGGCGTGGTGGCCGAGGTGCTGCTGCGTGAGGACGACAGCGTGTTCGAGTACGACCTTCGCGACGCGGGCCTCAGCTACCTGGTGAACGCGGGCGTCAAGTACACGCTGGCGGACGGCCGCGCGCTGGTGCTGGCGCCCGAGCTGCGCATCGCCGCGCAGCCGTACTCGCGCGAGACGCCCAACGGGCGCGAGTTCCGCCCCGTGACCGTGGGCCTCAAGCTGGGCGTGCAGTTCTGAACGCAGCGCGGTACAACGGCTGCACGAGATGACGAGAGGCCCCGGCGAGCGGATCGCCGGGGCCTCTCGCATTTCTGCTCGCGGAACGGCGGTTATTTCCCGGATCCGGCCAAGGTGTCATTCTGAAGGAGGCGCCACCCGACGCTCTCCCCTCGCTGGAAAGCCTGGCGCCGACTGAAGAATCTTTACGCTGGGCGGCAGAATCCTTCCCCTCGCAGGCGGTTCCCGGGCGTTGCCCGGCAAGAGACTCCGCGCGAGGGGAGGGAGATTCTTCGGTCGCGCCGCAGAGTCGAGCGCAAACCCGCGGCTCCCACGGCGGGCGCTCGCTCAGAATGACGGGTGCTTCCTTGGGTTGGGTCGAGGTCGATCCGGATCCGCCCCGTCCCCGACCGGAGGCCCTGAGCGTCAGGACGGGCGCGGGGACGAGAAGGCGATGCGGAAGCCGTCCGGATCGCGCACGCGGAAGGCGCGGACACCCCAGGGCATATCGGCCGGCTCCGAATCCAGCGTGCCGCCGCCCGCCCTGATCCGCGCCGCGAGGGCGTCGATGTCCTGCGCGGTGGTGATCATGAACGAAACCCCCTCGCCCTTGGCGCGCTCCCACCCTTTCGCGCCGTCGTCCTTGTTCAGCAGCAGCCGCACGTCGCCGGCGCGCACCGCCACCGCGCGCAGCTCCCCGTCGCGCTCCATCCGCTGGTCGACGGCAAAGCCCACCACGCCGTGGTACCAGGCTACGCTCTGCTCCAGGTCCTTCACGGTCAGCGACGCGCCCAGGCTGCGGGCGTTGAACGGCTCGGGCTGGGAATCCGCCGCGGGGGCGGCCGGTGAATCGTTGCTCATGATGTGTGTTTGCAGGGAGGACGGGTGGACTTCGGGACGCCGACAAGAAGCGCGCTTGTCCGCACCCGCGCAAGGGAGGCCTCGACGGAGAATTCCCTGCCTTCCACCATTCCAACCTTGATGCGGCGGTCCGGACGCGACATCCCTTCGTAGCCGCACCCTTCCTTCAACCGGCGAGGGAAATCGAATGCAGAAGCTGACGACCGATCGCGGAGCCGTTCTGCGCGTGATGGAGCGGACCCTGGCCGCGCTGGAGCAGCACACGGCCGGAACCGGGGCAAAGGTGGCCGAGGCCGGGCCGGGTGAGGCCGCGGAGCTGGCCCGGCAGCTTCGCCAGGCGCTGGAGTGGGCACGGACCGAGGAGCCCGCCTACATGGCGGCCACCGACGAGCTCGAGGAGCTGCGGCCCGGCGGCGAATACATCTCGCACCATCCCGTGATCGCGCTCACGCAGACGGCGATGGAGCAGTTCGGCGACGAGGCGCCGGGATCGCCCGGGCCTGAGGCCGCGGACGCGGTGCCGGTGAACCTGGTGGCAGACAAGCTGCGGGTACGGGAGCAGGGTCCCCCGCCGTTCCGCGAGCACGCATCGCTCGACGATTTTCGCTTTGCGCTGGGCGCCAACGACACCGTGGTGCTGGTGGGAGATTTCGGGACCGCAAAGCCGCCCGCCATCCGCGTGGCGCAGGCCATCCGCGAGGTGAACCCCGACCACGTGATCCACCTGGGCGACATCTACCCGTCCGGCACGCCGGAGCTGGCGAGGCGCCACTTCATCGACGTCTGGCGCGAGCACGGGCCCCCCAAGCCAAAGACAAAGTTCTGGGCACTGAACGGAAACCACGAGATGGCCGCCCAGGGCACCGGCTACTTTGGCGAGGTCCTGGAGTTCTGCGAGCAGCCCGCCAGCTACTTCTCCCTGCAGAACGAGCACTGGAAGCTGATCGGGCTGGATACGGCGTACGAAGAGCATGACCTTCATCAGCCCCAGAAGACGTGGCTGCACGCCCGCCTGGCCGAGGGCGAGTCACGCAATATCCTGCTCACGCACCACCAGATGTTCTCGGCGGTGGACGGCCGGCCCCACGACAACCGCGACCGCCTGTTCGCAAGCATGCAGGAGTTCGTGGGGACCGACCGCATCTTTGGGTGGTTCTGGGGACACGAGCACCGCTTTCTGAGCTACGCGCGTGAACCCCAGTTCGGCAACTACCTGGCGCGCGCCATCGGGCACGGCGGAAAGGAGATCAAGCACGTCACCGGGGTGCACAGATTTCCGGGCGAGGCGCCGCGCGTGCTGCGCTACTGGGAGGTGCGCCGGGACGAAGACCGGGCGCAGTGCCTGAACGGGTTCGCCACCCTGCGCTTCGACGGTCCGCAGGTGATGATCTCCTACGCCGACGAAACCGGCTTCGAGTGGAACACCGAGATCTGGCCTGACGATCCGCACGCCTGACGCAGACGGGTGCACGGCGAGGGGCGCCGGGGCGCCTCCGGTCGATAGCCCGCCTCATCCCGTCTGGCGGAGCGGGGGTGCGGACCGTACACTCCGATCATGCCACCCGACGCCGCATCTCCGTCTCCATCGACCGACGCCCCGCCCCTGCCCGCCGACCCGCCCGTGAGCCGCCGCGACGACGATGAGCCCGATGCGGCGGCCGTGGGGTTCGTGCTGCACCTGGGGCGCGCGCTGCACAGCTACGGCGAGGCGTCGCATCGTCTCGAGGACATGCTGGGCGCCATGAGCGACCGGCTGGGGCTGCACGGTGCGCAGTTCTTTACGCAGCCCACCTCCATCATGGCCTCGTTCGGGCCCGTGGAGCGGCAGCGCACGCACATGCTGCGGGTGGAGCCGGGGGACGTGAATCTTGGCCGGCTGGCGGCGGTGGAAGACATCTCGCGCGAGGTGGCGCAGGGCCGCATTACCCCCGTGGAGGGCACGGCCCGCATCAACCGCATCGCGGAAGAGCCGGGGCCGTACGGGCCGTTCGTCACCACGCTGGCCTTCGCCGGCATCAGCGGCGCCACCTGCCAGCTGCTGGGCGGTGGCGGGCGCGAGATCGCGGCGGCGACGCTGCTGGGGCTGGGCGTGCGGCTGTTCTCCATGCTGGCGGGGCGCCAGCCGCGCCTGATGCGCGTGTTCGAGCCGCTGGCGGCGTTCCTGGTGAGCGCGGCGGCGGTGGCGCTGGCGCACCTGGTGGGGCCGCTCTCCGTGCTGGTCGCCACGCTGGCGGGGCTGATCGTGCTCCTCCCCGGCCTCACCCTCACCACGGCGCTGCGGGAGCTGTCCAGCCGCCAGCTGGCGTCGGGGACGGCGCGGCTCAGCGGCGCGTTCATCACCTTTCTGGGCCTGGGCTTTGGCGTGGCGCTGGGAAACCGGCTGGGCGCGGAGGCGTTCGGCGCGCCGGTGCTGATGGATCCGGTGCTGCTGCCGGGGTGGGCCAGCCTGGCCGCGCTGCTCCTTTCGCCCCTGTGCTCCATCCTGATCCTGCGCGCGGCGCCGCGCGACGCGCCGTGGATCATCCTGGCCAGCATCCTGGGCGCGGAGGCCGGGCGGCGGGGGGCGGCGGCGCTGGGGCCGGAGCTGGGGGCGTTCGCGGGCGGGTTCGTGGTGGCGCTGGCGAGCAACGCCTACGCGCGGTGGAAGCGGCGGCCGCCGTCGGTGGTGCTGGTGCCGGCCATTCTGCTGCTGGTGCCGGGGAGCATCGGCTTTCTGAGCCTGAACGCGCTGATGGAGCGGCAGGCGCTGGCCGGCATTCAGACGGCGTTCAGCATGATGCTCACCGCCGTCGCGCTGGTCGCCGGCCTGCTGATCGCCGGCGTGATCGCCCCGGAGCCGCGGCTGCGGGCGGCGGCGGCGCGGGTGGAGGGGTGAGGGGATTCAGGTCGGAGACCGTGCTGACTGGCCGCAAGGGCGAATAAATTCGCTGCAACAACCACACGACGTCCGCCTTCGCGGACAGGCGGCCTCGGTGTCGGGGTAAGTGTGGTGGACGTGGCAGGATCGGTGTAAACCGCGCCGATTCGTCGGCCGACGGTGTGCGGCGTCTCGGGCGTCCGCGCGTCCGCAGCCAGTGTGTGTCGGCGGGCTGCGTCTCGGCGGTTGAAACCGCGGCTGGAAAATCACAAAGTCCGCCTGCGCGGACTCGGCGGCCACAGGGTGTGCGGCGTCCCGGGCACTGGTGCGTCCGCTGCCGGAAGCATGGTTAGACGGGTTTATCGCAAAAACCTGTCATTTCGAAGAGCGCTGCGCTGCACCTGCCGATACCTCCACCCCGGCGCGCGACTGAGAAATCTAGTGTCGGCATTGTTGGTGGCCGGTCGTCGCGGTACAGGCCGGGGTGTGGGCGTGCGGTGCACTGGCCCGAACACCGCGGCCGCCAATCCGCGAAGGCGGATTTCGTGTGGTTGTTGCTGCGAATTCATTCGCCCTTGCGCGGGGAGCGGACGGATGCGGGAGGCGGCGCTGGATCGGATCGCGGACAAGGTGCGGCGGGCGCGGGAGATGGACCTGCGTCCCTTCGGCGCGGAAACGGGCGGGATTCCGCCACTCGATCCCCCGCTCGCGGAGGACGAGGTGGCGGCGGTCGAGGCGCGGCTGGGTGTAACGATGCCGGAGGAGTACCGCGGCTTCATCACGCGCGTGGGCAACGGGGGCGCGGGGCCGGCGTACGGGCTCTTCGCGCTCGAACGCGCGCTGCGGGTGTCGAAGCTGGATGAGCATCCGGAGCTGCTCGCCACGCCGTTTCCACACGTGGAGGCGTACAACCCGGACAAGGATCCGGAGGTGCTCGCCTTCTGGAACCGCGCGGATCGTGGCGAGGTGAGCGAGGAAGAGGCGGACGCTCATGCGCTGCGCGAGGCGGCCGGCACGCTGGCGCTGTGCGACGAAGGCTGCGGATACATCCACCTGCTGGTGGTTACCGGCCCCGCCCGCGGCACCATGTGGATCGACAGCCGCGGCGCCGACGCCGGGTTCATCCCCCTCGACGTCACCTTTCTGCAGTGGTACGAGCGCTGGATCGACGACGTGCTGGCGGGCGGCCGCGGCACCTGGTGGTTCGGCGATCCCGTCCATCCGCCGGGGCATCCAGAAAGCTCATCCTCATGAGGGGATGCGGCGTCGGCGGTTGATCGGCGTCGCGAATCCGTTGGGCAGGTGCCGTCCGCCCGCTGGAGCGAATGGAATTCGCCGCTGGGAAATCGCAAAGTCCGCCTGCGCGGACTCGGCGGCCAGGCGGTGTGCGGCGTCCCGACCACAGGCGCGTCCGCAGCCGGGCGAGCGGACGGCGAGGAAGCTATTTCCGGCGCTTCTTCTTGGCGGCCTGCTTCTGCGCTTTGCGCAGCTGCCGCGCTTTTGCCGCGGCGCTGGTGCTGCCCGGGATGGGGATGGGTGCAGGGGTCCGGACGCGGCGGCCCCTGTCCGAAAGTTCGAAGTTGTATCGCGGCTGGGGCGTGGTGCGCTCGGCAAGCAGCCCGAGCGCCACCTGCACGTCTTCCCAGTCCCCCACCATGGACTCGTCCACGGCATTCGCTTCGAACGCCTCGCGCATCACGGGCGCCGCTTCCACCGCCTCCAGCTCCAGCAGGTCCCAGACAAGGAATCCATTCACCTCCTCGGCCTGATCTGGCCACATCCGCAGCTGGCGGGTCAGCACGTCCACCGCCTGGTCGCGGGTCTCCGGATGGGCCCTGGCAATCTGGACCAGCGCCTCGCCCAGCTGCCCGGTCATCCAGGGTTCTGGCAACCGCGCGGCCTCGGGAAGCGCGGCCAGAACCGGCGCCGCAGCCAAGGGTCCGATCATCGCCAGTACCCGCGGGATGTCCGACGCGGCCCAATCGTCTTCGTCATTGCGCACCAGCACCCGCACAAGCGCCTCGGCCGACGACGCGGCACCGAGCTGTCCCAGTGCGCGCCACGCGTGCAGCGGCGCCCAGTACGGCGCAGGGTGGTCACCCTCCTTCCATTCCAGCCAGCTGAGCCGCGGGTCTTCGACCAGCGTCACGAGGGCGGGCACGTGCTCATCCGCCAGGCCCAGCGCACGGTAGTCACGCCACTCGCTGGCAGGCCCCGGCTCTCCCAACACGAGCAGCTGGTCTACGGGGGCGGGATAGGTCGAAGTCATCTGGATCAGCTCGGGGGATGGAGTTTCGGGACGGAGGACCTTCTTCAGAGCGCCAAAGTGTGCGAAGTAACCAACCCGCGCAAGACGCTCGACGCCGGGACACAGGCCCTCGATCTGCGTCATCCAAAGAGGTGGCGACATTCCTGAGTCCAGCACTACATTAGCCGGGTCGAGCAGACGAAATGCGCCGCTCATACCGCGTTTCGTAGGATAGTTCTGGAAAATCGGCCACCGTCGCGAGGGGCGGCGTAGGGTAGACTCCATCGCGCTCCGGACAGAGATCCTTCGGTCGGCGCACGGGCTGGTACGCGATTCCGCGGGTGTCGAGCGGGCGCCTCGCTCAGGATGACACGTGGGGGCAGAAGAACCCCAACGGAACGATGCTCGGCAACCCGGTATCACTCCTCCGCCAGCCGCTCCGAAGCATCTCCCCACGCCCCGCCCGGCAACTCCCGCAGATTCCGATGGACGTCAGCGAGAACGAGACGAAGCAGCGCCCC
>DASTVC010000007.1:0-5314 GCA_035759295.1 Longimicrobium sp.
GTTAGTGCGTTAGTGCGTTAGTGCGTTAGTGCGTTAGTGCGTTAGTGCGTTAGTGCGTTAGTGCGTTAGTGCGTTAGTGCGTCAGTGCGTCAGTGCGTCAGTGCGTCAGTGCGTCAGTGCGTCAGTGCGTTAGTGCGTTAGTGCGTTAGTGCGTTAGTGCGTTAGTGCGGAAGCAGCCTGTCCATCGGCCACTTCCGCACTCACGCACTTCCGCACTCACGCACTCTTCCGTTCAGCTTCTCCGCACGTCCATCGCGGCTTCCAGGTCCACCATCTCCACCAGCCAGCGGCCGCCGGGGCCCTGGACCACGGTGAAGGGGACGGTCATGGTGCGCTGGCCGCGGCGGATCTGCACCGTTACCTGGCGCGCCTCGGGGCGGTTGGGGACGGGGACCACGCCGGTCATGGAGTAGGTGTCGTGGCGCAGCACGCTGGCGATGGCCTGCATGCGGCGGTTCACGCGCGCCGGCGCCTGCTGCTCCGCCAGCGGCCCGCGCGCCGTGCCGAAGACGTAGCCCATCTCCGTATACCGCTGCTGGGCGGCAAAGCCCATGAACTGCTCCACGGCGGCGGCGGGCGCCATGGCGGCGCCCACGCCGGCCGGCGCGGGGCCGCCCGCGGGACGGCCGCCACCGGAGCCGCCGCACGCGGCGGACGCAACCAGAACTGCAAGCACCACGACGGGGAGATGCCTGGGACGCACGGGACCTCCGGGCGGGGGGTGTGGCTCGATTGGGGAAAGAGCCGGCGATCTGCCAGCCAGAACAGTGTAACGGCTGAATGCATCGCGGGAAAGAGCGGGCGCCTCGGGACCGGCAGGACGAGGCGTGTCTGGTCGGGGGACGGCAAGCCTCGGAGCACACCGCCACTCCCAGGAAAAGCGGCGTCGCGCTGCGCGCGGACCCCTCACCCCCGGCCCCTCTCCCGCAAACTGCGCGGGAGAGGGGTGACGCGCTTCGACGGGCATCGACCGCGCATCCACGGAGCCCGTGAAGGCCATCCGGAGCGCTCCACTCCCGGCCCACGCCCACCCCTCCCCCGCAGTTTGGGGGAGGGGTCGACCGCCGTTGCGAGGAACGAGCAAAAGGTCGGTCGGGGGTGAGGGCCCCGACGCACGTAAGGCATTTCCCCCTGTCGGCGAGTGCGACGGAGGGGTATTCTCCGCGCGGCGGAAAGACTTGCGCGGGGCGGACATCCTCCGCACCTCCGCCGCACGACGGGCAGCGGCCGGATTCAGGGGCGAACCCCTGTAACCTGTCCCCTGTACCCTGTCCCCTTCTGTTCAATAAGCAGTCATGACCGAGCATACCATCGACGCCGGCACGGCCACGGTGCCCACCGACATCACCGACCCGGTGAACGCGCAGATCCTGGCCGTCTCCGAAGACCGCGTGCAGGGCTTTCAGCCGGAGCCGTTCGCGGAGATCAGCCGGCTCAGCGGCGTTCCCCTTCCTACGGTGCTGGAGCGCATCCGCGCCATGCTGGACGCGGGCGTCATCCGCCGCGTGCGCCAGACCATGCTGGCCACCAACCTGGCTCCCGGCGCGCTGGTGGCCTGGAAGGTGGCGCCGGAAAAGCTGGACGCGGCCTTCAACTACATGTTCCGCGAGGATCCCTTCTCCGGCCACGTGGTCATCCGCTCCACCGACGCCGAGACCCGCGGCTCCGTCTACCGCCTGTGGACGACGCTCAAGGTGCCGCAGGGCTTTTCGCTGCAGAAGCACGCGGAATACCTCCGCGAAAAGGTGGGCGCGGAGGCGTTCAAGCTCATGCCGGCGAAGAACCTCTTCACCCTGGGCGTAGGCCACGTGCGGCGGCGGGGGATGGAGCCCGGCGCCCGCAGCGAGGAGTTGGGGCAGGTGCAGGACACGGTGATCGCGGAGCTGTCGGAGCTGGAGTGGCAGGTGCTGGGCGCGCTCAAGCGCGAGTTCGCGGTGGACGAGATCATCGAGAACCCCTGGGCCGCGCGCGCGGACGAGGCGGGGGTGCCGCTGGACGTCTTTTTGGCCACCGCGCGCGGGCTGAACGAGCGCGGCGTGGTGGGCCGGTTCAGCACCTTTCTGGAGCACGTGAAGCCGTCCGCCACGGGCGAGCGCGTCACCCGCTACAACGCCCTGTTCCATTGGCAGGTGCCGCCGGGGCGCGAGATGGATGCGGGGCGCGAGGTGGGCCGCCACTACATCATGACCCACGCCTACTGGCGCGAGGGCGGGCCGGAGTTCGGCGGGGTGAACGTGATGGGCGTGGCGCACGGCACGGAGAAGGAGACGGTGCTGGCGCACAAGGCCGCCATCGACCGCCACCTGGAAGAGGCCGGGATTCCCGTCGGCTATACGAACGTGTTCTGGGGCGGCCGCAGCGAGATCAAGCCGTCGGAGATCCTGCCCTCCGCGTACCGCGCCTGGTGCGCGCGCGAGGGGATCGACCCGGAGTCCATGCGCGGCTGAGGGCTGTGGATCGGGTGGATCGGGCGGCTTGGGAGAGATTTTCCCGGGCCGCCCACTTTTGTAACGTCTCTGTCACCCGCGTACCGCGCTTTTCAGCGCGTTTTCTTGTTGCGGCGCGCCGGGATACGGGAGCGAATGACGCGTTGCGAGCGAAATTCCGGGAATTTTGTTTCCCGATGGATGAATGTTGCATAAAGCTCTTGATTTTCCGCACACGCGCAGGCAATTTTTACCCATGGCTCAAGCACTCAACGAAAAACAAGCCGACCTGCTCCGCTTTCTCACGCGGCAATCGGATCCCGTTCCTACAGACGATCTGGACGGCCGGATTATCCGCGCGCTCAAGCTTCGCGAGTGCATCGTGGAGCGGAACGGGCACGTGAGCGTGACGGAAGAAGGGCGGGCCGCGCTTGAAGACAAGCCGCAGCGCCGCCGCCGGGGCCGCCGCCCCAACGTGGAAAAGACCGCCGGCCACGCCCGCGCGCAGGCCATCCGCCGCGCCATCGCGGCGCTGGAACGGGCGCTCCCCAGCGAGGCGGAGGTCGCCGTCGGCAACATCTTCGCCTACGCCGACGACGTGGTGGACGGCTTCCGGAAATACGCCCGCAAGCTGGAGACGCGCGGCAAGGATTGAGGTTCTCCTGACAGAGAAAAGAGGCGGGACGCGCTGTATCAGCCGTCCCGCCTCTTTTTCTTTCCGCCACCCGCATGCAATGTCCGCCGCCCCACATGGACCGTGGCGCGGACTACTCTACGTCGTCGGTCCAGTCCGTGAGCCGGTGCAGCAGCCGGTCGATGCGTACGCGCAGGTCCAGGTCCGTCACGTGCTGCGCCGCCGCGCGCAGGTAGGAGATCAGCAGGCCGATCTCGCCCTGCGCCAGCTCGCGCGCAAGGAGGAGCGGGTTCAGCCCCAGGTCCGACGCGGCGATCTCCACGGCGGCCTGGGAAAGCTCCGCCAGCTCGCCGGTGTCGCCGCCGGCCAGCTCCGCCTCGTGCTGGGGGGCCTGCAGACCGCTCACTGCCGCTCGGTGGGCATTGAGTTCATCATCCCCGCCAGGCTGCCCGTCAGCAGCACGCGCCACTCATTGCCGGAACGCTGCAGCGGCATCACCTGCACCTGGTCCAGCGACTGCCCGCCGAAGTTCATCCGCATGCGGTAGACGACGTGCGCGGTGCTGTCGCCTTCCATCACGTGGCCCAGGATGGTGACTTCGGTGCTGGCCAGGATGGCGCGCATCTCCCCCTCCAGCTGGTTCCGCAGCACCCGCTCGAAGAGCACCGGCGCGGGCAGGGCGCGCAGCTCTTCGATGCTGCTGACGCCGAACATCTCGCGGAACTCCGCGTCCTCCGTGGCGCCCGGCATGGCGGCCAGGCCGGTGAGCGTGGTCTTGAGCTCCTCCAGCGCGGCCGGGTGCATGAGCGCCGCGTTCCCCGCAAAGTCGCCGTTGCGGAAGGTCTCGTAGTAGCGCTGCGCCACCGCCTCGGGCGTGTCCTGCGCCGCCGCGCGCAGCGGGAGCGCGCACACGGCCAGCAGCAGAAGCGCGCCGCGCAGGATCCGGGTCAGGGTCATCGTGTTGTCTGGTCAGGTGTGTAAGACACTTCGATCGTGCTGGGCTGAGGTCGACGGCATGGCTGAGCGCTACGATATGCATCGAACTGGCGCCCGCGGGGTGCCCCTCCCCCGGCCCCTCCCCGTTCGTTCCTCACGGAGAGGGGAGAACGTAGCCGCAGGATCGAAGCTCGACGAAGGCGATCACGCTGGCGCCCGAAAGAGCGCCCCTTTACTCGCTTAGGCTCGCACCTCCCCCAAAAACCCCTGGGGGAGGTGGACTTCGATCCCGCTTCAGAAAAGGTGCGTCGCACCTCCCTCCCCCGCGCAGTTTGCGGGGGAGGGTTGGGGAGGGGGGCGGCCTACCATCCCGCGCCCCCGCGTCCGTAGCTCACCGCACCCTGCCCCACCATCAACCTCCCCCGGCAGTTTCGGGGGAGGTGGGCCGGTGGTGCCGGCCCGGAGGGGGCCTGCTCGGGACCCGCCGCGACGCTCCACTCTTCCCGTACTCTCGTACTCCGTACTTTCGTACCCTCGTACCTTCGTACCCCCTACCGCGCCGGCCGCCGGAACTCCGCGTCGGCATTCCACGTCGGCAGCGCGCTGCCGTTCGCCAGCTGCAGGCCGAAATCCAGCACCAGCTCCGCCAGCTGCGCGCCGCCGGACAGGTCCCACTCCGCGTTGTACTCGTCGCAGGGCTGGTGGTAGCAGCGCGAGGTGTAGGCCTCCTCCTGCTGCGTGCCCCAGCCGCTCGGCTTGCCCTCATACTCCGTCCCCGCGGCGATGGAGACGGAGGGGACGCCGGCCTTGGCGAAGGAGAAGTGGTCGGAGCGGTAGAAGTAGCCGCGCTCCGGGTGCTCGTCGGGCGCGGTGCGCCAGCCGTGCGGCTGCAGCAGGGACGCGAACTGCGGGCCCAGGCTGCTCTTGTTCTCCCCCAGCAGCCGGAAGTCCACCGCGCGCCCCAGCACGTTGCCGCCGTCGATGTTCAGGTTGGCGACGATGTTGGCGATGGGCACGCTTGGGTTCCGCGCGAAGAACTCCGACCCCAGCAGCCCCGACTCTTCGCCGGTCACGAAGACGAAAACGAGCGACCGCTTCGGCGCCGGGCCTTCCGCGGCGGCGCGGGCGATGGCGAGCACGTCGGCGGTGCCGGAAGCGTTGTCGAGCGACCCGTTGTAGATGGAGTCGCCGTTCACCACCGGGCCGATGCCCAGATGGTCCCAGTGCGCGCTGAACGCCACGTACTGGTCGCGCAGCGCCGCATCCGCCCCGCGCACCACGCCCACCACGTTCTCCGACTCCAGGTGCTGCACCGTGT
>DASTVC010000008.1:0-4943 GCA_035759295.1 Longimicrobium sp.
GTGCGCTACTGGTCCGACTGGGATTTCGCGGGCGCAGAACGGGAGTTTCGCCGCGCGGTGGAGCTCGATCCCGAAAACGGGCGCGGCTGGTACTACCTCTCGAACCTCCTGTCGGCAACGCTTGGCCGGCATGCCGAGGGCCTGGCCGCCGCGCGCCGGGCGGTGCAGCTGGACTCCATTCAGTGGGGCTCGCTATCGCTCGGCATCCGCGTCGCAGCCGGAGAGGCCGACGTGGTGCTGGATTCCCTCGCGGCCGTGGTGCGGGCTCACCCGGATGACGAGCGGACGCTGGGGATGCTTTGCGGGACGGCCTACAGTGCTGGCCGATATGCATCCGCCCTGCAGTGTCACCGCCAGCTTGAGGCCCGCGCGGGCCGCCCACGGGAACGCTTGCCTGCAAGCAGCTCCAGCGAGGGCGTGATGCTTGCCGCAACGGGCCACCGCGCGGAGGCCGAAGCAATTCTCCGTGAGCTGATGTCCGCCTCGGAGAACGACTACGTAGCTCCGGATTACATCGCGGCGATCTACGCCCACCTCGGTGACAGGGACCGCGCCTTCGAGTGGCTGGAGCGGGCGTACCGCGGGCGCTCTGCCTGGCTGGTATATCTGAACACACTCCGACTCTGGGATCCGCTGCGCGCAGACCCGCGTTTTGGTACGCTCCTGGACAAGGTGGGGCTGCGGCCTCCGGCAGAAGGAGGTAGCAGGTAGTACCGACCGGTAAGGCGCCACTGCTGCACCCGCTTCGACAGCACCGGGGCTCGCCCCCGCGAGATTCGCATCAGCACGTCGACTTACCTGACGGACGGTGGACGCTGGATCACCGTAAGGGGGGCCCGCGGCCGCATCCTTGTTCCTCATCTTCGATCGTCCTGTCGCATTCCATCCCCGGAGGTCATCATGCCCAGGCAGAACCTCACTCTCCTGCTGGACAGCGTGGGTTACGGTGGCGCCAACGTCGGCCCCAACTTCAGCTTCTTCATCTCCAGTCCCAAGCTCACCGACAAACCCATTGAGGTACCCAAGACCGTCAGCCACAACCCCAAGAAGCCAACCATCTTCAAGGAAAAGGTGAAGGTGGTGGACAAGGTGGTTGATCTGCCGGTCGGCACCACCACGCTCGCCCTGCGGGTAAAGGTGGTGGAGAAGGACAAGGTAAAGGACGAAGGCGAGGGCGGCGGCGAGGTGAAGGTGCAGCCCGATGGGACCGGCAACGGCTTCGTGGACGTGAAGGTCAAGGGCGCAGGCCCCACCGAGGACAAGAAGACCGGGCAGCTGCACATCGGCTTTCTGCTGACGGCGGACTCATCGCCGGAGCTCATCGCGGCGCTCTGCAGGATCCTGCGCTCGGTGACGGGGACGTACGCGGCCGGGGTCAACGAGCCGCTGCGCGCGTGCCTGCTTCGCATTGCCTGGCATGAGAGCGGCGCCCTGCGGCTGCGAGAACAGACCGGGGGGCCCGCGCGCGGCCTGTACATGATGCAGGCAAACGGCGCCGTGGACGCGCTGACCCGCATGAGCGCCGACGCCGCTGCGTTCGCGGATTTTGCCGCCGAGGGCAAGTTCGCCGGTACCGCCGACCTGGAGCAGGCGCTGCAGGAGCTTCGCAAGGCGGGCGGGGTGAGCTTTGGCGGCAACCGGATCGGCGCTGCTCTCCAGAGTTCGGACCGCTGCGCCACGCTGGCGGCCGTCTACCGGCTGCTCCCACACTTCGACGGGCTTCCGGGGATCGCTGACATCGGCGCGACCACCACGTTCTGGGCGACACACTGGCGCGGCAAGTCCACTGACGCGGGCAACAAGAGTTTTACCGCGGCGGCCAACCAGCTAGAGCGCATCCGCAGCCAGCTGCCAAAGTCCGACTGCGGAACGGCGTAATCTCATCGAGCCGGGAGACGGCGGGCTCACCGCAGCCTCCCGGGGAGGCGTACGTGGGATACGGTGGGAGACGGGCCTGTACCGGCGCTGAACATCTGCCTCGCAGCGAAACATCCCCGGCCGCCGCGGCCGGGGGTGTTTCGTCGTATCCGGCATCCACCGATCCGTGGGAAAGTCCGCGCGCCGCCGCGACGTACGCTGTAAACATCTGCACCACCGACGGCGGATCCGTGCTTCTTGCGTATGCCGCGAACCAACCGACGCAACGCATCGCGAAACAGATGTTGCCGGCGTGGCGGGCGGGGCGTATGATCCGCCGAAGCCGCCGCGAACGGGTCCCCCCACCTCGATGCTGAAAGGGTTGTATGGCCGGGCAGATCAACCAGGAGCTGCAGAACGGCAAGCCGGTCGCCTCGCTGGAGGTGGAGGCGGCGCTGAACATCCAGCGGACGGGGCACTTTCTGGAGCAGTGGACGGACGGCGTGCTGGCGCCGGCAGGGCTGAACCGCGACACCTTCAACATCCTGCGCATCCTGCGCGGCGCCGGGGCCGAGGGGCACCCCAGCTCCGAGGTGCGCAAGCGGATGATCCACGACACCGAGCGTTTTCCCGGCCTGGTGCACACGCTGCGCACGCGCGGGCTGATCGCCGGAACGCTGCGCATTACCATCACCGACGCGGGGCGGCAGCTGCTGGCGTCGCTGGACGGGCGGATCGAGGACGCCATCGGCCAGCGCTTCGGCCGCATCGAGCCGGCCAAGCTGCGCACGCTGGTGGAGGTGCTGGAGCGCCTGCGCGCGGAAGGCTGATCCGGAGTAACCCGCCTGTCGGAATCCTCCGGATCGGATCGCCATCGAACGCAGCAAGGGCCGGCACCCCCATGGGATGCCGGCCCTTGCGTTGCCTCGCCCGGCGGTGCGGGGAAGCGCGCCGCGTTACATCTCGCGGCAGGTGGTGCGGGTGGAGGGCGGCGGGCAGAACCGCTGGATGTACGACGCGCCCGTGGTGCAGCCGCACGTGGCGTACGGCGGGGTGGGGGCGTCGTACGCGTTGACCGTGCCACTCATAAGAGCGTCGTCGGCCATGCGGAACGAGTCCACGGACAGCGCGTCGAGGTCGAGCTTCATCTTCTGCATCGTTGCCCCCTGGTAACGGGATCGACGTCCCGGGGCCGGCGTGTGCCGCCCCGGGGATGGCTTTTGTGGCGAAGGATCGCCACGGCTCGCCCCGCGAAGATGGCGAGTAGCAGTTCGTGGCGCAAGATGCGAAGTGATGCCATCGGCCGGGCTCGCAACCGGTGGACCCCACGCAGCGTGAGCGGAGTCAGCGAGTTTCCTCCCGCTGCGCGCCACGCTCCACACGGAGGCTGAATGGGCGGGCGATGATCGAGGGTGCTCTGCCTGGATCTTGCGAGAATGATGACGATCGGGCGCGGTGGCATGAACGGGCCGCTGCGCGAAGGGTTCGCCCCGTATCCCGGGTTCCGGCGTTGATCCCCATCCACACCCTTACCGGCCCGGCGCGGGAGTGCACGGTGCCGCGCGAGCTGAGGTTCGACCTGCGCCCGGCGCAGCAGGGCGACAAGCCGCTGTGGACGGTGGACGAGGCGCTGGGCGTCATCGACGCGCTGGAGGAGGCGGGCGCCGTGGTGTGCGAGGGGGAGATCGTGCTCGTGTCCGACGACGGGGGCGTGAGCCAGCTGCCGTGGGAGCCGTGGCTGCGCGACCCAGAGATGCAGGTGCGTCCCCTTACGCGGCGGTGGCACTGCGACGCGCGGGAGGACGAGGCGTGGGACGCGAGCGTGGCTCGCGGTGCGGCGTACGCGCGCACCTGGCTGCGCGAGCTGGCCGGCGAGGCGCGCGGCACCCCCCAAGCCGGCGTGCGCGTGGACCTGTCATGGGCCACGCGCGACGAGCTGGCGCTGTTCGACGTGCCCGGATGGGAGCGGCGGGAGCGCAGGCGGCTGATCGACCAGGGCGGCGGGGCGTGGGAGTGGATGTACACCTCCTCGTGGCGGATGCGCCGGCTGGAGCCCATGGCGCCGGGATCGTACTTCGGCGCGATCTGCGGCGACGTCGCGGAGATCCCGGCGGACGCGCGGTTAGCCCACCTGGTGCCCGACGAGAACCTGGCCCGTCTGGCGGAGCTCACGTCGCTGGAGGTGCTGCACACGGGGGGATCCACGACGGCGATGCTGCCGCTGGTGGGGCGCCTTCCCCGGCTGCGCGAATTGTTCGTCAGCGACATCGGCATGGTGTCGCTGGAGCCACTGGCCGGCCTCTCCACCCTGGAGTTCGCCTACTTTCTCGCCAGCCCCCGCCTGAAGGACCTCCGCCCGCTGTGCGGGATGCCCGCGCTGCGGTACCTGTTCCTGGACGCCGGCGGATTGAGCGACCTGTCGGCGGTGGCGGGACTGACCCAGCTGGTGAGCCTGCACCTGCTGGTGGGCAAGTCGGTGGATTCGCTCGAGCCGTTGGGCGGGTTGCACAACCTGCGGCACCTGAGCGTGTTCTTCGAGGAGGTTCGCGACGGCTCGCTGGCGCCGCTGGGGCGGCTGCGCGGGCTGCGGTCGCTGGCGTTGAGCGGCGAACGGGTTCCCCTGGAGGAGTTCACACGGCTGGCGGTGGCGCTGCCGGACACGGAAGGGACGCTCCGGTCTCCCTTTCTCCCGCCGCACCCCGACGAGTCCAGGACCTGCAGTCGGTGCGGGCGGCGCAACGGGTACGTCACCGTGGGGCGGCGGCGCGTGCTGTGCCCCCGCTGCGACGCCCGCGCCATCCGGCGCCACGTGATCCGCTGGGAAATCCTGCTCTCCGCCGCCGCGGCTGCCCGCACGGGCACCGATGCGTCCGCTTCGGAGTGATGTCTGCTACAACCCCCGAACGCTGACTTCCTGAGCGAGCGCCACACGGAACCTGAAGTGAAACAATCGCTTGTGCGCGACCGAAGGACCTCCTCTCCGTCTCGTAAAACCTTGCCTTTAGCCACGGCGGCACCCGCCCCTCGCGTTTTCGCCAAAACGCAAAGGCCCCCTGTCATTTCGAAGGAGGCGCCGCATGGACGTA
>DASTVC010000009.1:0-7165 GCA_035759295.1 Longimicrobium sp.
TGACGGGGGTGAACGGGTGACGGGGTGAACGGGTGATGGGGTGATGGGGTGATGGGGTGATGGGGTGATGGGGTGATGGGGTGATGGGGTGAGGGGGTGAGGGGGTGAGGGATTTGGTGGGACTGTAAACGCGCAGATTCATGCCCTCACGGATCGTCGGGCGAATGAATTCGCGGCTGAGACAACGCAATGTCCGCCTGCGCGGACGGGCCCGTGCCAGCGAAATGGTACGTGCCGCACGACCGCCCACGCAGTTGAAGCCCCGCGCAGTTTGCGGGGCTTTTCGCTTTCCCAGCAGCGGGTTTACCCGCTCATCCTCCGGGGCTTCCGCCCCGTTCACCCGTTCACCCGTTCACCCTACATCCCGCTCGGGAACGTCTCCGGCGGCTCGTGCTCGGGCATGTGCGAAGGGAGCTTCAGCGGGCGCAGGGCGTGCGAGTGGTCGATGTACAGCATCGCGTCGTAGCGGAACGGCAGCACCGACGGGACGTAGTTGCCGTACGCCTCGCGCTCCGGATGGTACACGACGCCGATAGCGCGGTGGCCGCGCGCGTCCTGCGCGGCGGGGACGTCGTCCAGCTCGTCCATCAGCACCAGGCGGTCGTGGGCGCCGGCTTCGTGAAAAACGTGCTCCCAGCTCCCCTCGCGCGCCTCGGGAACGCGCATGCGCTGCATGGGCGCGCCCCACTCGCTCCCCGCGATCACGCTGCCGCGGTGCGACGAGAACCCCGCGATCACCACGTCGCCGCCCCACCGCTCGCGCGCCAGCGACCCCACGTTCACCATCCCCGCGCGCGCCATGTCCGTCGCGCGCGCATCACCCACGTGGGTGTTGTGCTCCCAGACGATGGCCTTCGATTCCGGGCCGTGGTGCTGAAGGAGGCGCTCCAGCGTCTCGATCATGTGCGTGTCGCGCACGTTCCAGCTCTTCGATCCGCCGCGGATCATCGCGCGGTAGTAGCGCTCGGCGTTGCGGGCGACCAGGGCGTTCTGCTCGGCGTTGAAGAAGGCCTCGCGCCCCTCCTCCCTGTAATCCGGCCCTTTCGATCGCAGGTCCGTCAGGATGCGGACGACCTCTTCTTCGCAGCTGGTGGGGACGAGGGCCGTCGCCATGGCGTAGTCCTGCACGTCTTCCTCGTACGGATCGAAGCAGCCGTACGCGCCGCGCGCCCGCCTGGCCGCCTCGGGATCCACCTTCTCCAGGTAGCGCGTGACGACATCCATCGAATCCCATAGCGAATACACGTCCAGCCCGTAGAAGCCCACGCGGTCGTCATCCGCCAGCGATTCGTTGTGCTGCTTGAGCCACTCGGCCAGCTCGGCGACCTCGTGGTTGGCCCACATCCACGTGGGCCAGCGCTCGAAGGCGTGCAGCATGTCGCGCGCGCTGCCGCCGCCGTCGTGGTGCTTGACCCAGCGGTTGACCAGGTAGCAGTCCGGCCAGTCGCCCTCCACGGCGATGAAGTGGAAGCCCTTTTCCGTGATCAGGCGGCGGGTGATTCGGTCGCGCCAGGTGTAGTATTCGTGTGTGCCGTGCGACGCCTCGCCCAGCAGCACCACCCGCGCGTCGCCGATGCGCTCCAGCAGCGGGTCCAGGTCCCGCTCGCCGCCCAACGGCTTGCCGGCGCGCTTTACCGCCTCGATCAGCTCCCGTTCCGCCATCATCCCCTCCTCGCGGCTGACCCCATCCAGGTTCGTGACCTTCCCGAAGACGCGCCGGCTGGCATCCCGATCCCGCCACCCTGAGCCCGCGCTCCGGCCGTCAAAGCCGCACGTTCCACGCCGGTC
This sequence comes from Longimicrobium sp., assembly GCA_035759295.1. Taxonomy (GTDB): domain Bacteria; phylum Gemmatimonadota; class Gemmatimonadetes; order Longimicrobiales; family Longimicrobiaceae; genus Longimicrobium. The sequence continues at coordinate 1,789 of DASTVC010000009.1, forward strand.
CGATGGCGTAGGCGGGCGATTCCGCATCCGCGGAAACGGCGGAAAAGCGTTAGGATGGATCATGGCGTCGACGATGCCGATCGGTGCCGGTGTCAGACGGGGCCAACGCGATGACGGGGCACCGGGTCTTGCGGCGGAACGGGAAAGAACGTGAATTGCGTCATCGCCCGCATCCGCAGCCCTGCCGGAATCCGCTCCGCCGGCGAACGGCGCCGCGCACATCCCCATCGACCGAGATCCCATGCCCCGGAAATCCGTCCTTCGCACCGTTCTGCTGCTGGCCGCCCTCTCGGCGTGCGTGGGCCAGGCGGCCCGCAGCTCCACGTCCGGTGCCGCGCCGGGCGCCGCCGCGCCGTCGCAGGGTGAGCACAAGAACCTGCAGGTGCTGCCGGATACGATCTCGCACGACGCGCTGATCGCGGTGATGCGCGGCTTCACCTCGTCGCTGGGCGTGCGCTGCACCCACTGCCACGTTCCGTACGACCCGGCCAAGCCCGACTCGCTGAACTTTGCGTCGGACGACAAGCAGACCAAGGACGTGGCGCGGGGGATGATGCGGATGGTGCGGCGCATAAACGGCGAGCTGCTGCCGGGGATTCCGGAGCTGGGTGACAACCGGATGCAGGTGGGATGCATCACCTGCCACCGCGGCGCGCCGCGCCCGCTGATGCTGGAGGACACGCTGATCACGGTGGCGCGCGCGCGGGGCGCGGACTCGGCGGTAGCGGCGTACCGTGCGCTGCGGACGCAGCACTACGGCCGCTTTACCTACGACTTTGGCGAGCGGTCGCTGAACACGCTCGCCACACGGCTGGCGGGAGAGGGGCGGCAGGCGGAGGCGCGGCGCATCCTGGAGCTGAACGTGGAGCAGTTCCCCAACAGCGCCAACGCCGCGTTCGAGCTGGGGCGCACGTTGGAGGCGCTGGGCGAGCGCGACCGCGCCATCGAGCAGTACCGCCGCGCGGTGACCCTGCAGCCCAACCACCGCGGCGCGCAGGAGCGCCTGCGGGCGCTGGGGCAGCCGTAGGACCTCATCCCGCTCGCTCAGGCTCGCACCGGGCCTGGTCACGCATCGACTCGCGCGGCGGGCCACGACGCGCGAGAGAATCCCGACGCCGCGCCGACGCCGCGGCACCACGGGCTAAAGCCCGCTGGAAGGGCCATAAGCCCCGTCTTTGCTCGTTCCTCGCAAAACGGGGCTTCACCCGCTCGCGTGGGCCGCGCTCGCGGCGGGAAACAGCATGGTCGTGACACACATCCCCCGCCCTGACACGAAGCCCCGCGTAGTTTGCGGGGCTTTCCGCGTTTGTACGTGGTTCCCCTCATTGCGGACGGATGGCACGTTACCAGACGCGGCGCGACATCGCCGGAATTCTGCGGTAAACGTGCACCATCAATTGACATAAGTGGCTTATTCATATAGCTTTACAGTCCAATATGCGCGGATGAAACGCGCATCTGAACGACTCTGATCATCCCCGGTAAAGATCTCGCGATGAAGAACCATATTGCCCTTGTGGCGGGCCTTGCCGCGCTTGCCGCCTGTTCGGACGCGCCGACCCATCCGGAGACGGCCCTGCCGGAGCTGACCACGCCTTCGTTCAGCTACTGGGGCGTGGACAACGATCTGGACGGCATCGACGACGGCACCGAGTCGGACCTGGCGAACACGTACGCGCCCGTGCTCTTCATGCCGCACCTGATCAGCCGCGCCGACGCGGGCGCCGGCGTGGCGGGCGACTGGACGTGGCCGGCGAACGTGGAGTGGTACCTGGCCAACACGCAGATGCGCTTTCACCACGACAACTGCCCGGACCACCAGATCCTGAACCTGGGCACCATCACCACGTCGAACCTGACGACGCGCAGCCACCAGCGCGCCACGTCGTGGCTGGGGTGCTCGCACTCGGGCACCACGTACCAGTCCGGCACCTGGAACTTCAGCACCGAGAACCACTTTTTCCTGCAGGCGGTCAACGACGACGTGACGCACCCGGGCGTGCGCGACCCCTCGCAGTGGCCGGTGTACGCGCGGGTGTACCGCAACGCCATGGGCGGCTACAGTATCCAGTACTGGTTCTTCTACGCCTACAACGACTACATCGGCTCGGCGAACCACGAGGGCGACTGGGAGCACATCAACGTGGCCCTCAAGGCCGACGGAACGACGAACGCGGTGTGGTTCGGACAGCACAACGGCGAAAAGCAGCTGCAGCCGTACCAGGTGACCTGGTACAACGGCACGCACCCGCAGGTGTGGGTCGCCGACGGCTCGCACGCCAGCTACCCCTCCGAGGGTGAGTGCGACGCCACCCTGGTAGAGGGCACGGCCGAAAGCTGCTGGAGCAACCTGGGCGAGCGCTGGTTCACCTGGGCGAACGGCATGGGCGCCGACTACGGCCTGCAGGGCAAGGGCGTGATCAACGTGGGCGAGGCGGGCACCCCCATGCCCGGGCAGGGGTGGATCAGGTATTCCGGCCGGTGGGGCGAGGTAGGCGCGCTGAACGACCTGAACATCGACGGCACCAGCGGCCCCCCCAGCCCCATCTACCAGGCTTCCTGGACGCGGGACCAGCCGTAGATCCGTCCCATGCACGAGAGGCCGCCCCCACGCCGGGGGCGGCCTCTCGTCGTTTTCGGTCGATGAGGATCGTGCTCGCCGGCTGCGCGACCGGAGGAATCGCCCCTATCCTCCCGTGAGCAGGCCATAGGCGCCGCCCAGGAACATCCCCGCCGATCCGCCCAGCACGCAGCCGTCGAAGCGCTGCGCTGCCACTTCGCCCTCGTCCGCGCCGCTCCCCATCAGCAGCGCGCCGCCCACGCAGCCGACGGCGGCGCCGAGGAGCATCCACTGCACGCTGGATCCCGGTCGCCACACCGGCGCGCCACGCTCGCCGACGGGCGCGGCCGCACGCTCCACGCGGAGGCGCGCGTCCGGCACGGGCATCCGCCGCCACGCATCGGCCGACGACGCGGGCTCAACCGACTGCGCGGACAGGGGCGCCGCGAGAAGGAGAGCCAGCACGATCATCATCCTCCGCATCCAGTCCTCCCGCTCAGGTTCCGCCTGCTCACCGCAGCCGCACGATCACGCCCTCGTCGCCGCGCAGAGAGAGGGTGCCTTCCACGCGGCCGCCGGACTCGCCGGGGATGGTGCTCAGCACGGTCTCGCCTGATCCATCGAAGTCCAGCGTCGCCGGCACCGCGCCGAGATTGAGGGCGATCAGGAACCGGCTGCCGGCATCGAAGCGGAGCCAGGCGAGCACGTCGCCGTCCGCGTCCACGGGCGCCCAGCCGCCGACGGAGAGGGCGGGCTCGCGGCGGCGCAGGTCCAGCAGCGCGCGGTGCAGGGTGAGCATGGAGTCGGGATCCACCCGCTGCGCCTCCACGTTCACCGCGGCAACGTCGGCGGCGACGGGGAGCCAGGGCTCGCCGGTGGTGAAGCCGGCGCCGGGCTCGGCGCTCCACTGCATGGGCGTGCGCTCGGGGTCGCGCCCCAGGCCGCGGCCGGGAAGGTTCTTTTCCCACGGGTCCTGCACGCGGTCGGGCGGGATGGGGACGTCGCGCATCCCGATCTCGTCGCCGTAGTAGATCGTGGGCGTGCCGCGCAGGGTGAGGAGGAGCATGGCCGCCACGCGCGCCTGCGCCGGGCCCACGCGGCTGGCCACGCGGTGCCGGTCGTGGTTGCCCAGCACCCAGTTGGGCCACGCGCCCGGCGGCAGCAGCGCCTCGTATCGCCGCACGGCCTCGTCGATGGTCCGCGCGTCCCAGGGGAGCTTGATGAGCTGGAAGTTGTAAGGGAAGTGCACGCCGCGACCGTCCTGGCCGTAGTACGCCATCATCCGCTCGACCTCGTTGTAGATCTCGCCGATGAGCACGCGGCCGCCGTACCCCTCCACCACCGCCCGCATCCGCTCGATCAGCCCGTGCACCTCGGGCCGGTCCGCGGAGTGGACGCGGAGGAGAGCATCGTACGGATCATCCACCCCTTCCCGGTAGTGCGGGTTGGGCGGATTGTCGCGGAACTGCTCGTCCTTCATCACCACCTGGATGGCGTCCACCCGCACCCCGTCCGCGCCGCGGTCCAGCCAGAAGCGGAGGACGTCCAGCATCTCTGCCTCCACCGCCGGGTTGCGCCAGTTGAGGTCCGGCTGCTCGCGCAGAAAGGTGTGCAGGTAGAATTGCCCGGTGGCCGCGTCCCACTCCCACGCGCTGCCGCCGAACGCGCTGACCCAGTTGTTGGGCGGCCCGCCGTCCGGCGCCGGGTCGCGCCAGACGTACCAGTCGCGCTTCAGGTTGTGGCGGTCGGCGCGCGACTCGGCGAACCAGGGGTGGCGGAACGAGGTGTGGTTGGGGATGTAGTCCACGATCACGCGAATGCCGCGGGCGCGCGCCTCGTTCACCACGCGGTCGAAGTGCACCATGCTGCCGTAGACGCGGTCCACGGCGCGGTGGTCGGTGACGTCGTAGCCGAAGTCGTCCATGGGCGAGGGATAGAACGGGCTGATCCACACCGCGTCCACGCCCAGCCACCGCAGGTGGTCCAGCCGCTGCACGATGCCGCGCAGGTCGCCCACGCCGTCGCCGTCCGTATCCTGGAACGAGCGGGGATATACCTGGTAGATGACGCCGCGCTGCCACCACGCCGGCCCCTCCCCCGCCCCGCCGCCCTCCATCCCCTGCGTCATCGCGACGTCCGGTTCATTGCCCCACCACCGCGATCTCGCCGCGGCGGTGGATGAACTCCATCCGCACACGCACGGCGGCGCCCGGCTCGGCCCGCGGAGTGAATCGCAGGGTGCGCGCGACCTGCCGCGCGGACACCCTGAAGCTGTCGTGCGTGGCGCGGACGACGCGGGCCTCCCGAACGGTGCCGTCCGCCATCAGCACGACGTCCACGATCGCGGTGCCGGTAACGCCCGCGTCGCGCAGCAGCGGGTCGTAGAACGCGTCCATGGCGCGCACGGCCTCGGCCTGGTTCAGCAGCGCCACGCCGCCTTCCGCGCCGGCGGAGACGGGCGCGCCCGCCTCCGCGCCCACGGTGGCGGGAGGCGTGCACCCGGCGGCGGAGACGAGCAGGGCGCAAAGGAGCAGGATGCGGATCATCGGTCGTCCAGATCCGTGTCTGTCGATCGTGCGAACGTCACGGCTGCATGATCTCCACGCTGGTCCGGGCGGTGCGCCAGCGCATCATCACGCGCACCACGGTCCCGGCGGCCGGCGGCGCGGTGAACTGGAGCGCGTGGGCCACGCTGAGCGCCGCGCCGCGGAAGTGGTCGTTGGTCACGCGGACGTCCCGGGCCGTCTGCACGGCGCCGTTCGCGTCGAGCGTGACCTCCATGATGGCGTCGGCGCCCACACCCACGTCCGCCAGCTG
>DASTVC010000010.1:0-8364 GCA_035759295.1 Longimicrobium sp.
ACACGAAAAACCCTCCCGCCGATCCTGGAGATCAGCGAGAGGGTGTCGTTTCCCGGACAGCGAGGGGCCGCTAGTCGACGACGGCGGCAGGTGCTTCCACGGCGGCGGCGGGAGCGTCGGCGGCTACCGTGGACTCGGGGGCCGCGGCCGCGGTGGCGGCGATGCGGGCGAGGAGCTTTTCCACCTCTTCCACCACGCGGCGCGGCTCGATGGGCTTGGCCAGGTAGCTCTCGCACCCCGCCTCGGTGGCGCGCAGGCGGTCCTCGGCCATGGCGTGCGCGGTAAGCGCGATCACCGGGATGTGCGCGGTGACCGGATCGGCCTTCAGGCGGCGCGTGGCCTCCCACCCGTCGATGCCGGGCATGGCGACGTCCATCAGGATCACCGCCGGGCGCAGCTCGCGCGCAAGGCGGATTCCCTCTTCGCCCGTGCCAGCCTCGGCGACCTCGTGGCCGCAGTGCCGAAGGATGGTGGTGTAGATGGTACGATTGTCTTCGTTGTCCTCCACCAGGAGGACCGAAACTGAGGTCATGTTCTGTCCGGTCGGGCTGACGTGGCGTGCAGAATCCAGAGCCATGCAAGAACCGGGCAGTCCGGCGGCATCGGAGACCTCCATTGTACCTCGGACGGCATCAAGTGTTTCCCTCCGCGGGCGACGAAACGTTTGTCCATACTTGCGTTACGCGTGGATTGCCCCGCGGGGCCCGGATACGGTATCGTTCCACATCCGCCATCCCCTGATTCGCCGGATTCGACCATGAGCTTCATCCAGGCGCCACCCGCGCTGGGCAACCAGTTCGACGCTGACGCGGCCCTCCGCTCCCTGCTCGCGCGCCTGCTTCCCGCCGACGTTCTGCGCGAGGTGCAGCCGTCGCTGCGCGAGATGGGCCGGCTGTCGGCGGAGCTGTATCCCGCGCAGCTGGCGGACCGGCTGAGCGAGCCGGTGCTGACGCAGTGGGACGCGTGGGGCAGGCGCGTGGACCGCATCGAGCTCACGCCGCTGTGGCGCACGGCGGAGCGCATCGCGGCGGAGCACGGGGTGGTGGCCACGGCGTACGAGCGCGCGCACGGCCGCTTTTCGCGCATCCACCAGTTCGCGCTGGCGTACCTGTTCACCCCATCGACAGACATCTACGCCTGTCCGTTGGCGATGACCGACGGCGCCGCCCGGGTGCTGCTGGATTCCGGCAACCGCGAGCTCATCGACCGCGCCGTCCCCCGCCTCACCAGCCGCGACCCGGATGCGTTCTGGACCAGCGGGCAGTGGATGACGGAAACGGCGGGCGGCTCCGACGTCGGCCGAAGCGAAACGGAGGCGCGACCGGATCCCGACGGCGGATGGCGGCTGCACGGCCGCAAGTGGTTCACCTCCGCCGCCACCTCGCAGATGGCGCTGACGCTGGCGCGGCCGGCGGGGAATCCGCCGGGCGGCCGCGGGCTGGCCCTGTTCTATGTGGAGACACGCGACGCGGGCGGAGCGCTGCGGGGCATCCGCATCGACCGGCTGAAGGACAAGCTGGGGACGCGCAAGCTGCCCACGGCGGAGCTCACGCTGGACGGCACGCCCGCCATCCCCGTCCTGGGCCTTTCCGACGGCGTGCGCAACATCGCGCCGATGCTGAACGTTACGCGCACCTGGAACGCGGTGAGCGCCGTCGCGCTCATGCGGCGCGGGCTGGCGCTGGCGGAGGACTACGCGCGGCGGCGGTCCGCGTTCGGCGCCACGCTGGCCGAGCAGCCGCTGCACGCGGACACGCTCGACGGCCTGCGGGCGGAGTGGATGGGCGCGCTGCACCTTACCTTTCGCGTCGCGGAGCTGCTCGGCGCGAAGGAGGCGGGGGAGCTGGACGAAGCCGGCCGCGCACTGCTGCGCGTCCTTACCCCGCTCGCCAAGCTGACGACGGCGCGCCAGTCCGTTGCCGTGGCCAGCGAAGTGGTCGAAGCGTTCGGCGGCGCGGGATACGTGGAGGATACGGGGATCCCGGCACTGCTCCGCGATGCGCAGGTGCTCTCCATCTGGGAGGGGACCACGAACGTGCTTTCGCTCGATACGCTGCGTGCGCTGGAGTCCGCCGGGGGGGTGGCGACGGTGCGCGCGGAGGTGCAGCGCTGCGCGGCGCAGGTGGCCGATCCCGCGCTGCTCCCCATCGTCCACGCGGCGTCCCGGGCGGTTGAGCGGGCGGACGCGTGGCTGGATGGGGCGATGCGCGGCGGCCGCGCGGAGGTGGAGGCCGGCGCGCGCCGCTTTGCGTTGACGCTGGGGCGCGCGCTCGAAGCCGCGCTTCTGGCCGCGCACGCACAGTGGGAGGCGGCGCGGGGTGAGGGGGACGCGGCGCGGGCGGCGCGGCGGCTGGCGCTGAACGGAATCGACCTTCTGCACCGGCCGCCGCACGACGCGATGGAATTTTCGGATCGCTCCTTCGCGACGCTCGCGACGCAGGAAGCTGCTACCTGATTCCGGACCAGATTCGGCGTGGTTTTTGCTTCCATGGCCCGCCGAGCGAATCCTCCTGTTCAGAAAATGCCCGGAGCCGGAACCATGCTGAAGCACCTTCGCGCCGCCGCCCTGGTGGCCGCAGCCGCGCTGGCCGCCTGTGGAGACAGCACGCAGCCGTCGAATCTCATCACCACGGGCGGTCCGTCGCTGGACCTGTCGGACCCGCCGGTGGTGATCGACGTTCTGCAGCGTTCCGAGCCGCTGCTGCACAATTTTGCAGCAGCCGCCCTGATCGGCCGCAACGGCGGGGTGATTCGCCTTCCCGAGGCGGGGTTCACCATGACCTTCCCCGCCAATTCGGTGCGCTTTCCCACCCTCATCACCGTCGTCGCGGTGCCGGGAACCCCGGTGGCGTACCTGTTCGAACCCCACGGGCTGGTGTTCCAGAAGCCGCCCACCATCACCCAGGACCTGCGCGGGACCGAGGCGTTCGGCAACCCCACGATCCTTCGTGACCTGGAGGGCGCCTACTTCCCCGAGGCGGGGCTGCTGGACGGGCTGACCGCCCTCATCGGCGAGACCCGCCCCACGACGGTGGACGTGACCGGCTGGAAGATGCGGTTCGACGTGCAGCACTTCTCCGGCTACGCGGCGTCCACGCGTCGCAGCGGGTACATCAACGCCTCGGGAAACGTAATTCCCTTCGACCGCTGAACCGAAACGGCAGAAACGCCTGCAATTACGAGGGGCCGAGTCCGACGCGGGCGCGGCCCCTCGTGATTTTCAGAAAGAAGAACATTGCACGCAGGCGCCCGGGAGCTTACATAGCGCCCGCGGGTACCTCGCTTCTGCAGCACGAGCGCCCCGCCCGACGCGCATTCCATTGCTCTAGATGACGACGTCCCTTCCCGACGCCCCTTCGGAGATCGCCGAGATCATTGCGCGCGCCCAGGCGGCTGAGCGTGAGGGCAACCGCGACCACGCCGCGGCGCTGTACGAGCAGGCGTTGCACGGCCTTCGTGGGTCCGAGCACGCGTTGCTGGCGTGCTCGCTGCTGCGATGGATTGCGCGCTGCCGGCTGGAGTCGATGGATCTGGAAGCGGCGCATGACACAGCGCTCGCGGCGGTGGCGGTGGCCGAGGCGGCCAGGCACGGACCGTCGCTGGCGCACTCGATGAATGTGATGGGCAACGTGCTGCGCAGTCAGGGCATGCTGGACGAAGCCCACGCGCTGTATCTGCAGGCACGTGAGGAGGCACGCGGCGCCGGTGAGGCCACGCTGACGGCCATGATCGACCAGAACCTCGGCGTTCTGAGCAACATCCGCGGCGACTACCGCGGTGCCCTCAAGCGGTATCGCGCCAGCCTGGCCACCTACCGGGCGCTGGGTGAGCACCGGTACGCGGCGGGTGCGCTGAGTAACCTGGGAATGCTCTACACCGACCAGCGTCGCTGGCGCTCGGCGGAGCGTTCGTACGCCGAGGCGCTGGAGATCTGCACGCGCCTGGATGACGCCGCGACGCGGTTGCGGGTGGAAAACAACCGCGTGGAGCTACTGGCCGCGCAGGGGCGCTGGGACGAGGCGGGCGACGCCTGCCGCGCCTCGCTGGCGCTGGCCCGGGAGATGGGCGACCCGTTCGGCCAGGCGGAGTCGCACAAGCACCTGGGGGTGATCGCGCGAGAGACGGGCGACTGGGCGGCGGCCGACGAGCACCTGGCCACCGCCGCGCGCATCGCAGAGGAGCGCGGGGAGCTGCTGCTGCGCGCGGAGACGGCGCGCGAGCTGGCGGCGCTGCACTGGCGCCGCCACCGCAACCGCGAAACGCTGCAGCAGTTGAACCTGGCGCACCGGCTGTTCACCCGGCTGGAGGCGCGCCGCGACCTGTCCGACGTCTCCGCGCGGCTGCACGACCTGGAAACGATGTTCCTGTCCATCGTCACCATGTGGGGGCAGTCCATCGAATCCGCGGACCACTACACGCAGGGCCACTGCGAGCGCGTGGCCGACCGGGCGTGCGCGCTGGCGTCCGCCGTGGGGTTCGACGACGGGACGCTGCTCTGGTTCCGCATGGGCGCGCTGCTGCACGACGTGGGCAAGATCGTGGTCCCGCCGGAGATCCTGAACAAGCCGGGGCCGCTTACCCCCGAGGAGCGCGCGGTGATGGAGCGCCACCCCGACGCGGGCGTGGACCTCATCAACGACCTGGAGTTCCCCTGGGACGTGCGCCCCATGGTGCGCCACCACCACGAGGCGTGGGACGGCAGCGGCTATCCCGCGCACCTGGCCGGCGAGGAGATCCCGCTTTCCGCGCGCATCCTCTGCGTCGCCGACGTGTACGACGCGCTGGCCACCGACCGCCCCTACCGCAAGGCGTTCTCGCACGAGAAGACGATGTCGATCATGCAGTCCGATACCGGGCACATCTTCGACCCCGCGCTCTTCTCCGTCTTTCGCGAGGTCTGCGGCGGAGGCCTTGTCCGCGCGACCGCGGCTTCCGTGTAGAGCAGGAACGGCATCACGCGGAGGCGCGGAGGGATGGAGAGCCGCGGAGGAAAGCCCGACTTTCCTCCGCGGCTTCTCTTTTCTCCGCGGCGCCGCGCGAAATGCCGTTTCGATCCTCAGCCTGGACGCGTATCTTTCGCATCTCAGAGCGTGTGTACAAGATCTGGTATTTCGGATAGCCGAGAATTGATTTCCTGAGGGAGCGCGCCTCCGGAACTTGAAGTTACTCAACCGCTTGCGCGCGACCGAAGGATCTCGTCCCGGCGATCGCGGGGCTGGCAACCGAGCACTGGTCCAGCCCCCAGGTGATGCCGGCGAGATCCTTCGGTCGGCGCCAGATTGTTTGCGTAGCAGCGGGTTGGGAGCGGCGCCTCCCTCAGGAAATCAATCGGCTGGAACCTGATGCGAAAACGATGACGATCGCCGAAGAGACGGAGCTGCTGGTCGCCACCCGCCGGGACCTGCACCGCCACCCGGAGCTGGGATTCAACGAGCACCGCACCGCCGGCATCGCCGCCGAACGGCTGCGCGCGGCGGGCTACGAAGTGCAGACGGGGCTGGCGGTCACGGGCGTGGTGGGCACGCTGCGCGGCGGCGCGGGCGACGGGCCCACGCTGCTGCTGCGCGCGGACATGGACGCGCTGCCCATCGAGGAGGAGTGCGCGCACGACTTCGTCTCCGGCACCGCGGGGGTCATGCACGCCTGCGGGCACGACGCGCACGTGGCCATCGGCCTCGCCGTGGCGGAGCGGCTGGCACGCGCGCGCGACCAGTGGCGCGGCACGGTGAAGTACATGTTCCAGCCCGCCGAAGAGGGGCTGGGCGGTGCGATGGGGATGATCGAGGCCGGCGTGCTGGACGGCGTGGACGCGGCGCTGGGGCTGCACGTGTGGCTGGGGCTGCCCAACGGGATCGTGGGCGTGGTCCAGGGGCCGCAGATGGCGGGCGCGATCGAGTGGTCGGTGGAGGTGAAGGGGCGCGGCGGCCACGGCGCCATGCCGCACGAGACGATCGACGCGCTGTACGCCGCCAGCCAGATCGTCGTCGCGCTGCAGAGCATCGTCTCGCGCACGGCGCCGCCGCTGGAGCCGGCGGTGGTCACGGTGGCCAGCTTTCACGCCGGCTCCGCGCACAACGTGATCGCGGAAACGGCCAAGCTCACGGGCACCGTGAGGGCGTTCGATCCCGCGCTGCTGCAAGCGCTGCCAGGGCACGTGGAGCGGGTGATCGCGGGCGTCTGCGCCGCGCTGGGCACCACCTACGAGTACCGCTGGCGATGGGAAGGCCCGCCCACCGTCAATGATCCGCGCATCGCACAGCTGGTGGCGCGCGAGGCGGAGCGCATCGTGGGCGCGGACCGGGTGCGGACGGATCCGGACGTGCGGACGATGGCGGCCGAGGACTTTGGCGACGTGTTGAAGCGCGTTCCCGGCTGCTACTTCTTCGTCGGCGGGCGCAGCGAGGCGCTGGGGATGACGCACCCGCACCACTCGCCGCGCTTCGACCTGTGCGAAGACTGCATGCCCGTCGCGGTGGATGTGCTCGAGGCCGCCGCGCTTGCGGTGCTGAATGGCGGGTGATCGGGGCCTGTAGGGCTCTTCGGAGCAGGATGTAACGAGTGGTGACTTCCCTGGCCCGGGCTGAGAGGGTGTTGCTGAACTGAGAACCTGAAGCGTTGACTTCCTGAGGGAGCGCACCAGGTGTAACCAGAAGTCACACGACAGCTTGCGCGCGACCGAAGGACCTGCTCCCGGGCGCGCAGGGGCTGGATCCGGGCACGGGACCAGCCCCGTCGTACTGCTGGCCAGATCCTTCGGTCGGCGCCAAGGTGCAGTGTACAAGCAAGCGACGAAGCGGCGCCTCCCTCAGGAAGTCAACTGGTCGCAGGTTTCGCAACACCATCTCATTCCTCACCTACACCGGCCAGTCGCCCGACAGCTCCACTTCGCACAGCTCCGACGGGGAGTGCGGATCGTCCCGGTCCACGACGACGTAGAGCGTGTCCGGCCGCGTTCCCCGCGCAACGCCCTCCACCTTCCCGTCGAAGCGGACGCCGCCCGCATCCTCGAGCACCGCAATCCGCGCTTCGCCATCCACGCCGATGATCCCGACCGCGGATCCGGCTACCGGTCCGTCATCCACCGCGTTGGGCGAAGCCTCCGCCGTCGCGGTGTAGACGAGCGCGTCGCCGAACGCGGCCGCATCGGTAAAACCGAGCGGGCAGCCGTCGATCGATCCCAGGTCGTAGGTGACGATGGATTGGGGGGATGGGGGCGGATGCGCGGCGGGATCGTCCAGGTGCGCGCGGAGGGCGGGCCAGTCGATTTCGCAGAGGGCATCCACCGGCCCGCACGCGTACCCTGGCGCGCCGTTGCCGCGGTTCAGCAGCACGATGCGCCCGCCACGCCACGCCGCGCCCTCCACGTTCATCTCGCTCCCCGCGAACTCCGCCGCCTCCCGCAGCCGCGCGTAGAAGCCGGACGCGTCGCGCAGCTCGATCCGCGTATCCGCTTCGCCCAGCCCTTCCGCCAGCAGCACCCGCTCCCGCCGCGGCGACGATCCCGATCCGAAGCCCACCAGCATCTCGCCGCCACGGCCGTCCGGCACCGCCACGCATGCCTCCAGGTCGAGCTTGAAGCGCTTGTTGCCGCGCTCGTCATCGAACTGGCGCAGGCCGCCCTCGCCCGCAGGGAGCGTGACGGCGCGGCAGAGGCCGGTCGCGGGATCCGCCAGCGCGAGAAAGTTGGCGTCATCCTGCATCACCGCCAGCGCGCCGCCGATCCACGCCAGCCCGGAGCCCGCCCGCACGTGCGCCGGCCGGTCCAGCGCGGCGTCGGCGCCGTCCGCGTACACCAGCGGCACCGTGCGGACGATGCGGGCGCGCAGCGACGGATCGTGCCGGGCGACGATGCGGCTCACGGTCGCGCCGCGGGAGGCGCCTGGACGAGCACGATGAAGTCGCCGCGGTCCGCGTACTCGGCGACATCGGCCGAGGCGGGATCGGGCACGGGGACAATGGAGACGACGGCGATGCGCGCGTCCGGCAGCCGGCGCGCCAGGCGCTCCACAGTGCCCAACCGGCCGTCGCTGTGGAAAGCGCCCGTGTAGTGGACAACCATCCACCCGCGCCACGTGTCCCGCGCCCGGACGATGGATTCCGCCATCGTCTCGTCCTTGAGGCATTGCGCCTCGTAGAAGCGGCCCAGCGTGGCGCGCGCCGCGGCGGAGTCCGTCCCCGCGCCGTGCCCCTGCATGCCGCCCATCACCTCGCCGAAGCGGCGATAGTACTCGCCCTCCGGCGCGCAGCGGCGCTCCGCGGCAAAGTCGCGGCGGTTCGGCAGCGTGTCGAGCGCCGCCATCCCGCCGCGCGCGACCGCGGATGCCAGCGGCCGCGGGACGTTGGCGGCGACGACGGGCCAGCGGC
>DASTVC010000011.1:0-2065 GCA_035759295.1 Longimicrobium sp.
CTCCCAGGCCACGCACCCGCAGCAGCGTCCGTCGTCGCTGGTCAGCAGGTCCACCACCTGGAACTCGTCGAAGAACTCCACCCCCTGCTTGATGCAGTTCTGGTAGAGCGTCTGCAGGATCATGTGCCCCGTGCGGTCCGCGGCGTAGCAGCTGCGGCGCACGGGCCCCTGCCCGAAGTGGTGCGTGTGGCCGCCAAAGGGGCGCTGGGCGATCTTGCCATCGGGCGTGCGGCTGAACGGGAGCCCCATGTGCTCCAGCTCGATGATGACCGGCACGGCCTCCTCGCACATGATCTCGATGGCGTCCTGGTCGCCCAGGTAGTCCGACCCCTTTACGGTGTCGAACGCGTGCCACTCGGGATGGTCTTCCTCGAGGTTGGCCAGCGCCGCGCAGACGCCGCCCTGCGCCGCGCCCGTGTGCGATCTCGTGGGATACAGCTTGGAGATGACGGCGGTGCGCAGGTTGGGCTGGCGGGAGAGGTAGATGGCGCTCATCAGCCCCGCCCCGCCGCCGCCCACCACCAGCGCGTCGTACGTATGCGTATGGATCATCGGCGCGATGCGGCGGCGAAGTCGTAGGTCAGCAGGGCGAAGATGCCCCAGGCCAGCGCCAGCAGGACGATGCCGTAGACGATCGCCTTGACCGCCTTGCGTGCCCCCGGCTTGCGAGTGTAGTCCTCGATCGAGTACCGGGCGCCGTTCAGCCCGTGCAGCATGGCGAACGTCGCCAGCGCCACGTTGAACAGCCGCCACAGCGGGTTGCTCCAGCGCTCCAGCACCAGCTCCGCGCTCAGGTGCTCCACGCCGACGAGCAGGTTCCACCAGATCAGGTGGTACAGCGCCATGAAGATCAGCAGCAGCCCGCTGATCCGCATGAACACCCAGGAATAGAGCTCGAAGCGGCTCTTCTTCTCCCCCGTGGCGCCCGGCCGCGCGTACGCGCTGGGACGCTCGTAGCCGCCGCCGCTTTTCGGCGCGCCACGCCCGCCGGGCGTTTCTTCCGCCACAGTGCTCATCGCGCCGCCTCCAGCGCCACGGGCGCGGCGGGCTGCTCGGGCGCGCTGACGTGCAGCTCGTAGTTCTGGCCGCGCTCCCGCATCCGCTGCTCGTGCCGCTCCGTCCCGGGCTCGGGGCGCAGGCCGAAGAGCGGGGCCAGCATCAGCCAGGCGACGGGCAGGATGGCGACCGCCGTGATCCCCGCCGCCGCCCACGCCAGCCGGCGCTGGTGCATCATCGCCAGCGGCCAGAAGTCCTGGACGATGATGCGCAGGCCGTTCAGGGCGTGGTAGATGACGGCGAAGAAGATGGCCAGCTCCGCCACCCGGAACAGCGGGCTGCGGTAGATGTCCAGCGTGTGGTCGTAGAAGTCGGGGGCGTAGACCACGATGGCGGTGTCGGCCACGTGGATGATGAGGAACGCCAGGATGCCCAGCCCCGTCACGCGGTGCAGGAGCCAGGTCCACATCCCCGCGTTGCCCTTGTATCGCAGCGCGCTCCCCAGCGAGCGGGCCCGGAATTCGGAAGCCATTTCGGTGGTACTCCCTCGGTGTTCGCAACGGACCGCGAATTCCGGTCGTTGCAGGCTATTCCCTATTCCCTGTTCCCTATTCCCTGCCCCTCAGTACAACAAGCCGCCGCGCCGCGGACCCGGAGGCGCGCGGCGCGGCGTCGGCTCGGCGAATCAGACCTTCGCGCCCAGCACGCGCATGGGCTCGCGGACGGCTTCGGCGCTCTTTTCCAGCGCCGCCTTCTCGTCCGCCGTGAGCTCCACCTCGATCACCTTCTCCAGCCCCGTGCGGCCCAGCTTGCAGGGGACGCCCAGGAAGATGCCGCTGATCCCGTACTCGCCCTCGAGCCAGGCGGCGCAGGGCAGGATGCGCTTCTTGTCCTTGACGATCGCCTCGGCCATCTGCACGGCGCCGGACGAAGGCGCGTAGTAGGCGCTGCCGGTCTTGAGGTACTTCACGATCTCGGCGCCGCCGTTGCGGGCGCGGTCCACGATGGCGTCCAGCTTCTCGCGGTCGATGAGCTGCGTCACCGGGATGCCGCTCACGGTGGTGTAGCT
>DASTVC010000012.1:0-4885 GCA_035759295.1 Longimicrobium sp.
AGCAGCAGCTCCTGCTCCTCCGCCATCCCCCGCCGCACCCGGTCCAGCAGGCGCCCGGCGGCGAGGTCGTCGGGCGCGCGGGCGAGATCCACCGAGGCGTGGAAGGCGCCCGCCAGCGGCAGGCTGCGCACGTCACCCAGAAAGATCCGCCCGCCCGGCCGCAGCGCCGCGGCCGCGCCGTCCAGCACGCGCAGCAGGTAGTCCAGGTCCGGGAAGTACTGCGCGACGGAGTTGACGACCACCACGTCAAAGCCCGCCCCCGCGTAGTCGTCCAGACGGTCGGCCTCGCGCTCGGAGAGCGAGACCTGCGGGTGCCCCGCGGCGTGCCGGCGGACGTGCTCCAGCGCCACGCCCGAGAAGTCGGTGCCGTGGTAGGCGCGCGTGTGTGGCGCCACGCGGAACAGCAGCAGCCCCGTCCCGCACCCGACCTCCAGCACCCGCTCCGGACGCAGCGCCAGGATGCGCTCCGCCGTGTGCTCGACCCACGCGCGCATCTCCTCGCGCGGGATCGGCTCGCCCGTGTAGCTGCTGTTCCACCCCTTCAGCGCCAGGGTCGGATCTGCTTCTTCCTCGTCCTGCGCGTAGGTGTCGTCGAAGAGCGTCTCCCACTCCGACACCTGCTCCCTGGCGCCGCCGGCGGTCTCGACGCCCTCCGCGCCCGGGACCACGTAGGCGACCAGGCGCCGGTCCCCGGGAGCATCCTCCCTCGCCAGCACGACGGCCTCCCGGACGCCGGGCTGCCCGCGGAGCACCGCCTCCACCTCGCCGGGCTCGATGCGGAAGCCGCGCACCTTGACCTGCTCGTCGGCGCGCCCCAGGAACTCCAGGACGCCGTCCGCGCGCCAGCGGGCACGGTCGCCCGTGCGGTAGGCCCGCTCGCCGTCGATGGCGCCGAACTTTTCGGCGTTCAGCTCCGGCCGGCCCAGGTAGCCCCGAGCGACCCCGCCGCCCGAGATCCACACCTCGCCGGGGACGCCCAAGGGTGCGAGCTCGCCGCGGGGACCGCACACGCGCAGACGGACGCCGGGGAGCGGAGACCCGAGCGGGTGCCCGGCGACCGCTCCCTCGGCGGGCACGGTGTACGTCGCGCAGATGATCGTCGCCTCGGTCGGACCGTACAGGACCACGGTCCTGGCGTCGGGGAAGGCATCACGCAGCTCCTCCAGCAGGTCGGGGGGCACCGTGTCCCCGCCCACCAGCAGGAGCCGCAACGAAGGAAGCGCCCCGCCGCCGCGCGCGGCCTCCACGGTCTGCCGCATCAGCGCCGGGACGGCGTGCAGCACGCTCACGTCTGCCGCGGCCTCCACCAGCGTCTCCGGGTCCCGCGCGACCTCGTGCGGGATGATCCGCACCGCACCCCCGGCCAGGAGCGGCGTGACCAGCTCCAGCAGCGAGATGTCGAACGACGTCGAAGCGAGCGCCGCCACCACGTCGCCGGGGGCGAAGCCGAGGGTTTCCAGGCTGGCACGCAGGGTGTGGGTGAGCTGCGCGTGCTCCACCATCACCGCCTTGGGGGTCCCCGTCGATCCCGACGTGTAGATCAGGTAGGCCAGGTCGCCCGGCAGGACGTCCGCCGTCGCCGCGCCGCCCTCCTCCGCTCCCCCCCGGCCCTGGAGAGCGGGGATTCCGTCCAGCAGCACCACCTCCACCTCCCGCTGCGGCAGTAGCCCGGCCAGCGCCGACTCGGTAACCACCAGCTCCGCGCCCGAGTCGCCGAGGAGGAAGGACAGCCGCTCCGCCGGGTGGGTGGGATCGAGCGGCAGGTAGACGCCGCCCGCCTTCCACACGGCCAGCGGCGCCACGAGCACACCCGGGCCGCGCTCCAGACACACGGCGACCGTCGTCCCCACACCCACGCCGAGGGCGCGCAGGCGCCGGGCGAGGCGCTCGGTCCGCTCGTCCAGCTCGGCGTAGGTGAGCGACTCCCCCTCGAACAGGATGGCCGCGGCCTCCGGCGTGCGGGCGGCCTGCGCCGCGAAGAGCAGGTGCACCGGGACGCCGCCCGTGTCCTCGCGGGCGGGACCGCTCCCGTACGCCAGGAGCGTCCGCGCCTCCTCCGCGGGCAGAATCGCCAGGCGCGACAGACGCTCCTCCGGCGCGGTGCAGACGGCGCCAAGAAGGGTCTGGTACTGCGCCGCCAAGCGCTCGATGGTGGCGGCGTCGAACAGGTCGGTCCGGAAGCGCAGGCTCCCGACCAGCTCCTCGCCCACCTCGTGGAGGTCCAGCTCCAGGTCGAAGCGCACCGTCCGGATCTCGCCCCCGAACCGCTCCAGCCGAAGCCCGGCGATGCCGGACCCCTGGCCGGCGTCCACGTTCTGGAGCGCGAACATCACCTGGAAGAGCGGCGTGTGCGACAGCCCTCGCTCCGGAGCGACCTCCTCCACCAGCCGCTCGAACGGCAGCTCCTGATGGGCGTACGCCCCCAGCGCCGTCTCCCGCACGCGGCGCACGAGCTCATGGAACGACGGGTCGCCGGAAAGATCGATGCGCAGCGCGAGCGTGTTGACGAAGAAGCCGATCAGCCCCTCCGTCCCCACCTGCGTGCGATTGGCGATCGGCGACCCGACGACCAGGTCCTCCTGCCCCGACCAGCGCGAGAGCAGCAGGTCCAGGGCGGCGTGCGTGACCATGTAGAGCGTCGCCCCTTCCCGCCGGGCGAGGGAGCGGAGCCCGCGTGTGACGTCCGCGGGAAGGCGGAACCCATGCGAAGCGCCGCGCGAGCTCGCCACCACGGGGCGTGGGCGGTCGGTCGGGAGCTCCAGCGCGGGGGGCGCGCCGCCCAGCCGCTCCCGCCACCAGGCGAGCTGACGGCGGAGCACCTCGCCCTGTAGCCAGCCGCGCTGCCACACGGCGAAGTCCGCGTACTGCACCGCCAGCGGCGGCAGCGGCGACGCCGATTCGTAGAGGGTGAACAGCTCGCGGAAGAGCACGCCCATGCTCCAACCGTCGCTGATGATATGGTGCATGCACAGGAGGAGGACGTGCTCCTCGTCCGCGAGCCGCACCAGCGTCGCGCGCAGCAGCGGACCGCGCTCCAGGTCGAAGGGGCGCTCCGCGTCCTCCCGCGCCAGGCGGCGCGCCTCCTGCTCGCGCGCCTGCGGCGCGAGCCCGGTGAGGTCCAGCACGGGCAGGTGCGCGGGCGCGGCCGGGTGCACGACCTGCACGGCGCCCTGCTCCACCGGGCGGAAGGTGGTGCGCAGCGACTCGTGGCGCTCCGTCATCGCGCCCAGCGCCCGCTCCAGGGCGTCCGCGTCGAGGTGCCCCCGCAGCCGGCGCGACTGAGACATGTGGTAACCGGCTCCCTCCGGCTCCATCTGGTGCAGGAACCAGAGCCGCTCCTGCGCGAAGGACAGCGGCAGCGGCGCCTCCCGGGGAACGGGAGTCAGCGGTGGGAGGGCGGCACCCTCGCCCGCGCGCCGCATCTCCTCCACGCGCCCGGCCAGCTCCGACACCGTGGGTCCCGCGAAGAGCGCCCGCAGCGGCGCCTCCACCCCGAACACCTCGCGGATGCGCGAGACCACCCGCGTAGCCAGCAGCGAGTGTCCGCCCAGATCGAAGAAGCTCTCCTGGACTCCCACCCGCTCCAGGCGCAGCACCTCCGCCCAGATCTCGGCCAGCACCTCCTCCACGGGGGTACGCGGCGCCACGTACCGGTCCGCGTCGGCCGCGTACTCCGGCGCCGGCAGCGCGGCCGCGTCCACCTTGCCGTTGGGCGTCAGCGGGAACGCGTCCAGCACCACCGTGGCGGCGGGGACCATGTAGTCCGGCAGCCGCGCCTTCAGGTGCGCCCGCAGCGCCTCCGGCAGCTCCGCGCCGGCCGCCGGCGCGACCACGTAGGCGATCAGACGCGCGCCGCCCTCGTCCGCGCGGGCCACGCACACCGCGTCCGCCACGGCGGGGTGGGTGCGCAGCGCCGCCTCGATCTCCCCCAGCTCGATGCGGAAGCCCCGCACCTTCACCTGGAAGTCGGTGCGGCCGATGAAGTCGATCTCCCCCTCCGCCGTCCAGCGCACGCGGTCGCCGGTGGCGTACATCCGCGCGCCCGGAATCCGCGAGAACGGGTCTGGGAGAAAGCGCTCCGCCGTCATCGCCGGGCGCCCCAGGTAGCCGCGCGCCACCTGCGCGCCGCCCACGAACAGCTCGCCCGGCACCTTGTGCGGCACGGGGTTGCCGTAGCCGTCCAGCACGTACGACGCGGTGTTGCCGATCGGCCGGCCGATGGGGGGGAGCCCGACGCCGTCCGGGGAGACCTCGCCGGAGGTGGCGACGACGGTGTTCTCCGTCGGCCCGTAGTTGTTGACCAGGCGGAAGGGGAGCGAGGCGGACGGCCGCGCGCGCAGCCGGTCGCCGCCCGCGAGCATCGTCCGCAGCGGCGCGTCCGCGGGCCACGCCAGCGGAAGCAGCGCCTCGGCGATCGGCGTCGGCAGGAACGAGATGGTGATCCCGCGCCCGACCAGCCAGTCGCGCAGCGCCGCCGGATCGGCGCGGAGGGAGTCCGGCACCACGTGCAGGCCGGCGCCGGCGCCCAGGTACGGCCACAGCTCCCAGGTGCTCGCGTCGAACCCCACGCCGGCGACGAGCGTCGCGCGGTCCGCGGGGGACACGCGAAAGACGTCGCGGTGCCAGCCCACCAGGTTGGCCAGGGCGCGGTGCTCCACCATCACCCCCTTGGGCCGGCCCGTGGAGCCGGAGGTGTAGATGACGTAGGCCAGGTTGTCGGCGATGACGCTGGTGGAAGGAGCCTCGTCGCTCTGGCGGGCGATGTCCCCCCAGCTCGTGTCCAGGCTCACCACGGCGAGCTCCGCCGCGGACAGGTGCTCGGCCAGGCGTGCCTGGGTGAGGAGGACCTTGGCCTGGGAGTCCGCGAGCATGTAGCGCTGCCGCT
>DASTVC010000013.1:0-2969 GCA_035759295.1 Longimicrobium sp.
CACCGAGCCGGGCGCAAGGAGAGGAGCGTCTACGAATTGGATCGAGCTGGCGCCCGCCGGCGCCCCCTTACTCGCTTAGGCTCGCACCTCCCCCAAAAACCCCTGGGGGAGGTGGACTTCGATCCCGCTCCGGAAGGTGCGTCGCACCTCCCTCCCCCGCGCTGTTTGCGGGGGAGGGCTGGGGAGGGGGGCGGCCCATCATCCCGCACCCGCCCTTCCGAAGCACTCTATCCCCCGCCCCGCTCACGGCCCCGCCGCGCGTCTCCTCGCCTCCCAATCCACCAGCGGCGCGTCGAGGATCGCGTTCTGGACGGCATCGGCGACGGCGCGGCGCAGGGGGGCCTGCTTCTGGTTCTCGGCCGTCGGATTCACGCGGGTCGTGAGGAGGATGACGAACAGGCCGCGCTCCGGATCCACCCAGATGGAGGTGCCCGTGTAGCCCGTGTGGCCAAAGCTGCGCGGGGAGAAGTAGTGCCCCGCGCTCGACTCGCCGGAGGGCGTGTCCCAGCCCAGCGCGCGGCTGCTGCCGGGGACCTGCGGCGCCGTCCAGCGGGCGATGGTCTGCGGACGCAGGATGCGGACGGCGCCGTACTCACCGCCGTTCAGCAGCATCTGCGCAAAGACGGCCAGGTCGCGCGCGCTGCCGAACAGCCCCGCGTGCCCCGCCACGCCGCCGATGGCCCACGCGTTGGGATCGTGCACCTCGCCCCAGATAAGGCCGCCGCGCGCGCTGTCCCGCTCCGTGGCCGCGATGCGGTCGCGCGTCAGGCCGGGGCGAAAGCCCGTGTCGCGCATCCCCAGCGGCGCGAAGACACGGTCGCGGACAAACGCGTCCAACTCCTGCCCGGTGATCCGCTCGATGATGAGCTGCGTGAGGATGAGGTCCCAGTCGCTGTAGACGGTGGTGGTGCCGGGCGCGGCGCGCAGCGGACGCGCGTTGATCTGCTCCAGGTACTGCTGCCTGCCGTGGAAGTCGCGGTAGAGTGCGGCGAACGCCTCCAGCCCGCCACGGTGCGTCAGCAGCATCCGCACGGTGATGGCCTGCTTGGCGCTGTCCGCGAACTCCGGCAGGTACGACGCCACGGTGCGGTCCAGGTCCAGCCGCCCCTCCTCTTCCAGGATCATCGCCGCCGTCGTGGTGGCGACCACCTTGGTTACCGACGCCAGGTCGAAGAGGGTGCTGTCCGTGACCGGCGCGCTGCCGGGCGCCCAGTCCACGGCGCCGTAGCCGCGCAGGTGCACCAGCCGCCCGTGCCGCCCCACCGCGATGGCGATGGCCGGCGCCGCGCGGTCGGCGATGGCGGCGTTGGCGATGGAATCCAGCTGCGCGCCGAGCCCCGCCGCGAAACCAGCCGCGCTGGCGGGTGTGGTGGCCAGCACGGTCACGGGCTGCATCCGCGGCTCCACCAGCGACTCCGGCCGCGGAATCGGCGCGGGTGGCGGAGGCGGCGTGCAGGCGCCGGCCAGCACGGCGGCCGCGGCGAGCGCGAGAAGGCCTGGACGCATCGGGTTCGCTCCGCGTGGGTACGGTGGATCAGGATTGGTGGATCGGGCGGAATCGTAGGCGCGGCGGCAGGGGCGCGTCAAACCGGCGGCCGCCGCAGAGGCCGCGGCACCTCGGGCGGGCAGCGATCCGGCTCCATCGCGCGTCCAGTGAACGATGCGGAGGCCGTTCAGTAAACAGGGTGGGTGGATGAACGGCGTCAGAAAACGCCCTCCGGATGCATTGCAAGACGGCTCACAAAAACATCTTACGTGCGTACCGGCCTCGATCGCGCGGCGGGAACGCGCCATGCCCGACACACGCCCGCGATTCGCGATCGAGGATCACTCCAACCCCCGCATCCGCCCATGAGACGCGCACCCGTCCTCCTGATCCTCCTTTCCGTCGCCCTCTCCGCCTGCGGTGGAGGGAAAGCGTTCGAGATGGCGTCCGACGAATCGTCTTCCTCTGGCGCTGCGCTGGAGAGGAGCCGCCAGGAAGGGATCGTCACCATGGAAGAGGTGCCGGTCAGCGCGCCAATCGAGGCGGCACCGCAGCCCGCCGCGCAGCAGCCGCAGTTCAGCGCGGCGGACACCAGCGCGGTCACGCCGCAGCCGGGGCAGGTGGCGCCGGGGGTCTCGCTGAACCCCATGCTCATTCGCACGGGGACGGCGACAATCCAGGTTGATTCGCTGGAGCAGGGGATCGCGCAGGTGCGGGCGCTGGCGCAGCGGGTGGGCGGCCTGGTGGGCAACACGACGATCAGCTCGGGGGCGGAGACGGCGCGGCAGGCGGTGGTGGAGCTGCGCATCCCCAGTGCCAGCTTCGACCGCGCGGTGACCGGACTGGCGCCGATCGGGCGGGTGGAGCAGGTGAACGTGACGGCGGAGGACGTTGGCGAAGAGTTCACCGACGTCACGGCGCGCGTGGCCAACGGGCGGCGGCTGGAGGCGCGGCTGCTGGACCTGCTGGAGCGGCGGACGGGGCGGCTGGAAGAGGTGCTGAACACGGAGCGCGAGCTGGCCCGCGTACGCGAGGAGATCGAGCGCTACGAGGGGCGTCTGCGCTACCTGCGGACGCGCACCTCCGTGAGCGTGCTCACCATCACCATGCACGAGCCGCACGCGGTGGTCGGCGGGCCCGGCGACCGGCCGATCCGCGACGCCTTCCGCGATGCCTGGATCAACTTCGTAAGGCTGGTGGCGGGGGTGATCGCGGCCTCGGGGGTCCTGATTCCGCTGGGGCTGGTGGCGTACGGGCTGTGGCGCGCGGTGCGCTGGATGCGCCGCCGCGAGCAGGAGCGCGACGCCGCCTACCGCGAAGCCCTGCGCCGCGAGCGCGAGCGCACCGCGCCGCCGGCGCCGGCGGAGGAGCCGACGGCGCGGTAGAGATGATGCGAGGCAATGCGATAGAGGCGTTTCCGAGGCTTCGTCGCTCCGCCGTCACCACGGGCTAAAGCCCGCGGCTAGAAAGGCCATAAGCCCCG
>DASTVC010000014.1:0-5796 GCA_035759295.1 Longimicrobium sp.
CTTTGTCGTTGAGGGGTTTGCGGTACTGTCAGATGAAAACGGATCTGTCATTCCGAGGCCCGCCCACACTGCCGTCTGCTTCTCGCACGACAGGCCGCAGGGCCGAGGAATCTACCGTCGGTTCACGCGAGGGCAGACGCGGCTGCCCGCCCCACACTTCCATCCGCACGATGGGTGGACAGGGCTGGTGCCGAGGCGTGGATCAAGCCACCAGCATGCGGAAAGTAGATTTCTCAGTCGCGCGCCGGGTTTGTAGCAGGGCCGGTTCTGCGCGGCGCTCCTTCGAAATGACAATCCGGAGGAACGCGCCAGCCTCACTGCGCGTCGATGATGTCGCCGGTATCCACCTGGCCGTTGGGGGCGGCGACCCAGCCGGTGCCGCGGCGGACGCGGATGCCGGGGAAGTACGAGGGCAGGCCCTCGGCGCCGTGCTGCACGCCGGTCACCAGCTGGTAGTGCAGGTGGGGAAAGAGCGAGCTGCCGGACGATCCCACGCGCCCCACCGCCTGCCCCTGCCGCACCTGGTCGCCTGGGCGCACGGTCACGGAGCCCTGCTGCAGGTGCGCCAGCACGCTCAGCTCGCCGCCGCCGTGGTCGATCACCACGTGGTTTCCGTACAGCACCAGCTCATTGGCGCACAGCCCCGCGATGTCGAACTCGCCGTTGTCGGGCTCCGCGCCGGTGGCGGTCACCACGCGCCCCGCCGCGGGCGCCGTGACCTCCGCGCCAAAGCCGAACCACTGGCCGTGCGACTCTCCGTCGCCCGTGTGGAGGCTGTCGCCGGCGCCCAGCAGCACGAAGTCGTAGCTGTAGCGGGCGGCGTTGCTGGTGATGCAGTTCTCCCGCAGGATGGGGTGCGCGACGTCGAACCGCCGGTGGTGCGAGTAGAAGTCGTGGCCGTCCCACACCAGCACGCGCCCGTGCACCGGCATGGCCAGCGGCGTCTTCGGTCGATACGGACGCGGCTCCACCATCACCGTCACCACCGACGACGCGCGATTCTCGCCGCGCGGCTGGAGCTCGATGTCGTACTTCAGCCGCGCCAGCCGCACCTCGCGCGGAAACTCGAAGAACGGGTTGAAGATCATCCCCTCCGCGCCGGGGGCAAAGGTGCGCATGGGGAGCAGCGTAAGCACGCTGGGGCTGGGGCCGTTCTCGTTCACCAGCTTGCGCAGCTGCAGCCCGCCGGCCTCGTCGTACACGGAAAGCTCGATGCGCGTTATGTCCACCGTGTCCGAGCCGCCGTTGTGGATCACGAAGTCGAAGTTCAGGTACTGCGACGCGCCCTCCTCGATCCACACCTGCGCGGGGGCGACCCGTACCTGAACCACCGGTGTATCAGTGGGCGCGGCGGCGAGCGCGGCGGCCAGAAGAAGCGAAAGCATGGGATGTTCGTCAGGTGGATGAACGGAAGCGTTCGAGGCGCCGCCGTACGGGGTGAACGCGCGACGCGTTTCAGCCGTTGAGGATGTGAATGTTGCGCGCGCCGCCGCCGCGGGCCAGAATGCGTGCAACCTTTTGTGGAGGCGGATGATGGAGAACGATCAGCGCGAAGTGGCCACCCTTGCCGGGGGGTGCTTCTGGTGTCTGGAGGCGGTGTTCGACCAGCTGCGCGGCGTGGACAGCGTGGTGAGCGGCTACGCCGGCGGCCGCGTGCCCAACCCGTCGTACGAGGCCGTGTGCAGCGGGACGACGGGGCACGCCGAGGTGGTGCAGATCACCTTCGATCCGGCCCAGGTCTCGTTCCGCGAGCTGCTGGAGGTGTTCTTTACCATCCACGACCCCACCACGCTCAACCGCCAGGGTGCCGATGTGGGGACGCAGTACCGCTCGGCCATATTCACCCACAGCGACGAGCAGGCGCAGACCGCCCGCGAGGTGATCCGCGACCTGGAGG
The DNA here is from genome assembly GCA_035759295.1 of Longimicrobium sp. Classification (GTDB taxonomy): domain Bacteria; phylum Gemmatimonadota; class Gemmatimonadetes; order Longimicrobiales; family Longimicrobiaceae; genus Longimicrobium. Next base: position 1,898 of record DASTVC010000014.1, read on the forward strand.
CCGAGGGGGTGTGGGAGAGCCCCATCGTTACGCAGGTGGAGCCAATCACCACCTTCTACCCCGCCGAGACGTACCACCAGGAATACTTCGAGCGCAACCCGCGGCAGGGCTACTGCCAGATCGTCATCGCGCCCAAGGTGGCCCATTTCCGCAGCCAGTACCTGGCGAAGCTCAAGCGGTAGGGACTTTGGTGGAGCACGGAAAGCGGGGGCCGCGATTCGTCGCGGCCCCCGCTTCAAGGTTGCGGACGCGCCGGTGCCCGGGACGCCGCACACCGCCCGGCCGCCGAGTCCGCGCAGGCGGACCTATTCCCTATTCCCTACTCCCTACTCCCTACTCCCCAGCCACTTCGCGGAGCTGCTCAGCGTTCAGGCGGTAGGTGTACCACTCGCTCATCCGCCGCGCGCCCAGCTTGTCGTAGAAGTCGATGGCGAGCTGGTTCCAGTCCAGCACCACCCACTCCATCCGCCCGCACCCGCGCCGCACCGCCTCCGCCGCCAGCGCCTTGAAGAACGCGCGCCCCATCCCGCCGCGCCGCGCGTCGGGGACCACGAACAGGTCCTCCAGATAGAGCGTGGGCAGCGCCAGGAAGGATGAATACGTCTCCAGCACAATGGCGTACGCCACGGCGCGCCCGTCCACCTCGCCCAGGAACACGCTGATGCGCGGCCGCTCGCCGAACGCGTCGTTCAGCAGGCGCTGGCGGGCTTCGGGGGTGGGGCGGTCCAGCTTTTCGTAGTCCGCCAGCGCATCCACCAGCGTAAGAAAGGTCTCGCCGTCCGCGGGGGTGGCGGGGCGGATGGTGGGAGCGGCCATACGCGTTCGTGCGTCGTCGGATTGCGGATGCGGCGGCGCGGAAAACGGCGCCGGGCCGGCAGTGTGCCGGCCCGGCGAAGCTATCGCGCGGCGCGGGCGCGGGTCAACGCTCCCGCGAGCCCGTGTGCATCCGCACACCCACGAACAGCGTCATGGGCGCGCCGGGCTTGTCGAACGCGGTCTCGTACTTCGTATCCAGCGCGTTGTCGAGCCGTGCATAGAGCATCATCGTGGGCGAGGCGGCGTAGTCCAGGCCCACGGACGCGAGCAGGTACGGATCCACCCCCACCCGCGCGCCGCTGAACCGCTCGCTCAGCACCGTCTGCTCGCCCACGTACGTCCCGCGGAGGATGCCCGTCAGCCGGGGCGCGGGCGACACCTCCAGGTACACGGCGCCCACGACGTCCGGACGCCCGGGGAGCGCCTCGCCGACGGGGAAGGCGGCGGGGTCCAGGCCCGAGTTCTCCACAATCTCGGTGCGGATCCAGGCGCCGTCCGTCCCCACGGTCCAGACGCGGCCGGGTGCGTAGCGGGCGCTCCACTCCACGCCCGTGGCGCGGCTGCGGCCCAGGTTGCGGTTGATCTGCTTGTCCGTGCCCTCCTGCGCCACGGTGCGGATGAGGTCGAAGAAGGTCTGCCGGAAGACGGTGACGCCGCCGCTCAGCCGCCCGTCCGGCGCCACGGCATCCGCCCCCAGCTCCACGCTGCTGCTGCGCTCCGGGTGGAGGTCCGGGTTGCCGGCGATGAACGGGTTGTCGACGTACTGGTCCTGGAGATTCGGAGCCTTGTATCCGCGGGCCACGGCGGCGCGAAGGGTAAGCAGGTTCGGGACGACGCGGACGGCGGCGCTGGCGCGGGGCGTGACCTCCGTGCCCAGCCCCTCGTACCGCTCCGCGCGGGCGCCCGCCATCAGCCGAACGTCGCGCCCGACGCCCGCGCGCACCTCGCCGAACAGCGCGCCGCTGCTGCGGTCGAGCGCCTGCTCGCCGGGGCCGAAGTCGCCGCCGGACTCCGACTCCAGCGCCTCGCGCTCCCCCTGCGCGCCCCACGTCACCGCGAAGCCCGATCCATCGTCCGCATTCCGCCCGTCCCACGTGCCCACGTACTCCAGCGTGGAGCGCGTCAACACGCTCTCCAGAAAGAAGTTGGCGTCGAAGATAAAGAAAGATTGTGCCGGGACGTCGTCCTTCTCATCATCATACAGAAAGCGCTGGCGATAGGCGGACCCGCGCAGCTGGTGGCTCCACGCGCCGGGAACGTAGCGGGCGGCGGCGGATGCGACCGCGCGGTCGCGCTCGTAGCGGGCGTTGGGGTCCAGCGGCACGCGGGTGGCGCCGGGGTCGCGCACGGGAAGGTTTCCCTCCACACCCATCCAGCGCAGCGTGGCCGTGCCCTGCCAGCGTGCGGCGGGGTCGGTGTCCAGGCGCAGCGAGCCGTCCACCCCGCGCACGTCGTGCGGCACGGACAGGTGGCCGCGGCTGTAGGTGCTCCCCGCGCCCGCGGCGTAGCGCAGCGCCCGGCTTCCCCCGCTGGCGCCGGCGGTCACGCGGTAGCTGCGCCCGTGCTCCGTGGCGCCGCCGCCCTCCGACGAGCCCTCCAGCCGCATGCGCCCCGGCTCTCCCGCGCGGGTGACGAAGTTCACCACCCCGCTCATGGCGGACGATCCGTACACGGCGCTCTGCGGGCCCCGCGCCACCTCCACCCGGTCCAGCCCGGCGAGGGTGAGACCCTGGAAGTCGAAGAAGCCGCCGTTCTCGTTCACCTGCACGCCGTCGATCAGGATCTGCGTGTGCACCTCCTCGCCGCCGCGCAGGCGCACGATGGCGGGGCCGCCGGGGCCCGCCGCCTCGTCGATGTGGCTGGCGGGGAGCGCGCGCAGCACGTCCATGGCGAACGGCTGCCGCTCCGCCGCCTCCCCGGGGACGACAGTGAGCGCCAGCCCGGTCTCCGAGGCGCGGACGGGAACCTTTCCCGCCGTCACTACCACCGGGTCGAAGCGCACCGTGTCGCGCATGGAGTCGCGCTGCTGGGCGGCGGCGTGGGGGTGGATGAGGACGATGCAGAGGGCGAGTGGCGCGGCGGTGCGGGTCGCACGGAGCATGGGCGTGTGGGGGATGAAGGGGGAGGATGACCCGCGGGACGTCTGGCATGTGCCTCGCGCCATGAGCATGGCAGGCACCATACGAAGCAATTCGGCCCCGAAGCGCGCAAGTCTTTTGAGCGCAACCTGATCCGCGCAGTGCTCGTGTGGATCGGAGCGCGGAGCGGCTGTCCGGTGCTGGATCGTTTTGCTGCACCCCGTCGCGAATCAGGACGAAGCTTCCCCACGCTTCCAGGCACGCCCGTGCATCCAGCCGCCCCCCGCTCCTCCCTCGCCCGCTTCTTCGCGGCCAACGTGCTGTTCGGCAGCGGACTGTTCGCGCACGGGTTTCTGTACAACTTCTACCTGGCGGAGCTGCACGCCGGCCCCGCGGCCATGGGCGCGGCCGCGGCGGCGCTCACCGCCGGCGGACTGGCGGCGCTGGCGCCCGCGGGTATCCTCGTCGATCGTGCCGGGCCGAAGCGCACCTACCTGCTCGCCGCCGCCGCCGCCGCAACGGGGCTGCTGGCGGGCTCGTTCGCCGAAAGCCTGGCGGCGCTGTACGCGGCAGCGTTCGTGGCGGGGGCGGGGACGGCGGCGTGGCGGGTGGCGATGGGGCCGGCGACGCTCGCGCTGGCGTCCGGACCCACGCAGGCGCGCGCCTTTTCGTGGAACGTGGGCCTTCTGCTGGCCTCCGGCGCGGTGTGGACGTGGGGCGCGGGCGCCGTGCCGCAGCTGCTGGGCGGGGGGATGCCGGGCGTCCGCGCGGCGCTCGCCATCGGCGCGGCGGGGACGCTGCTGGGCGGCGCGGTGTTCGCCACCGTGCGGCTTCCGGCGCGCGCGGATGCGTCCCCATCCACCGAAGCGTCGTCATTCACCGAGACGGAGTCGTCAGTTGATGGGCCGGCTGCGTCCGGCATTCGCGGGATCGTGGCGGGGCTGGCGGTGCCGGGGCCGGTGCTGGCGCGCGTGGCGCTGGTGGCGTTGTGGATGACGGCGGCGG
>DASTVC010000015.1:0-5222 GCA_035759295.1 Longimicrobium sp.
CGGCGGCGTCAGCAGCGGCAACACGCCGGAGGGGACACAGGGCGAGAACAACCGGGGCGCGGAGTTCGGCGCCAGCGACCGCGCCACCCGCGGCACCGACCGCGACCTGGACACCAGCGGCGAGTCGAAGAACCAGGGCCACGGCCACCCGCGCGAGGAGCGTGGGGAGAGCTGACCGAGGCGCCCGGGCCTGTTCGATGATCGGCTCAGGATGAGTGGGCAGGATCCGGGATGACTGGGTGAACCCGCTGCTGGAACTGCGAGAAGCCCCGTTCGGCGCCGCTGACGCGTCGCCGAACGGGGCTTCGGCTTCGCCCGAACCTCCGGCTTGATCCGCCGCTCTCTGGAGGTCGCGCGCGAGATGACCTAAACCGAATTAAAACCGAAACAAACCCTGCCTCTTGGTGTATCATCGCTGGCGGAAAACGGTTCACCCTTTGGATGGGGAGAGGCGACGATGGCGATGATCGAGATCGATGTGGCGGCGGCGGGCGGAGTGGAGTCGGGACGGCTGGAACGGTGCCTGGGGCTCGAAGTGGAGATGATCGGGCCCGGGCAGTACCTGGTGACCGGCGGCACGGAGCCGCACTGGGTGGACCTGCGCGAGCGGCTGCTCACGCGCTGCGACTGCGGCGACCACCTGTGGCGCGAACGGGTCTGCAAGCACATCCTCGCCGCCATGCTGCGCGAAGGCGACGAGCGCGTGATTCGCGGCGTGAGCAGCCTGGTGCAGACGCTACGCGAGTTGGTCGCCATCCAGGATCCCCCCAAGCGCCGGCGCCGGCGGAAGAACGCGGAAGAGCCGGTCGAGGCCGCGGCGGAGTAGCCGGGCCGCCAGCTCCTCCGCCGCCTACCTTCACCAGAATCGAGCGATCACGCCGCGGCCGACTCGGTCGCGGCGAGCAGCTGGCGGACGCGGGGGATGACCTCGCGGCCGTAGAGCTCGATGCCGCGCATCATCACCCCGTGGGCCAGTGTGCCAGCGCTGTACTTCATGTCGAAGCGCTGCACGCCAAGCGTTGCCGCCGTCCCGGCGATCTTGCGCGCCACCGTCTCCGGCGAGCCCACGTACAGCGAGCCCGACTCGATCTCGCGCTCGAACTCCGCGGGCGTGGTGGGGGGCCAGCCGCGCTCCGCGCCGATTCGGTCGCGCATCTCGCGGTACGCCGGCCAGAACTCCGCGCGCGCGCTGGCGTCCGTCTCACCCACGTGGCCGGGGGAGTGCACGCCCACGGGCAGGCCGGGCGCGCCGCGCTCCCGCAGCGCGCGGTGGAACAGCTCCACGTACGGCGCAAAGCGCTGCGGGCTGCCGCCGATGATCGCAAGCATCAGCGGAATTCCGTAGCGCGCGGCGCGGATGACGGATTCCGGGCTGCCGCCCACGCCGATCCACGTCTTGAGCCCGCCGTGGCCGGTGCGGGGAAACACGCGCTGCCGCGTGAGCGGCGGGCGGATGGTTCCGCGCCACGTCACCGGCTCGCCGGTGCGGTCCGCCTGCAGGATGGCGGCGAACAGCTCCAGTTTTTCCTCGAACAGCGTGTTGTACTGGTCCAGCGGGTACCCGAAGAGCGGAAACGACTCGGTGAACGAGCCCCGCCCCAGGATGACCTCTGCCCGGCCGCCCGACGCGGCGTCCAGCGTGGCGAAGCGCTGAAAGACGCGCACGGGATCGTCCGAGCTCAGCACCGTCACGGCCGAGCCCAGGTGGATGCGCTCCGTCTTTCCGGCGATGGCGGCCAGCACCACCTCGGGCGAGGAGATGGCGAAGTCCTCCCGGTGGTGCTCCCCCAGGCCGATGAAGTCGATCCCCAGCTGGTCGGCCAGCACGGCTTCGGCAATCACGTCGCGGATGACCTCGGCGTGCGAAAGAAGGCGCCCGTCCTCCGCGCGGGTCACGTCGCCGAAGGTATCCAGCCCGAGCTCCAGATGCGTGTTCATCGAAGTACCGTCCGCGTGTGTGGCGATCCGCGTGGACTCTCGTACCCGAGAATCCCTTGCAGATAAGAATCTATGTACTAAGATAATACATCGTGCAAGCCCCCGGGGGTCTGGCGGATGACGCCGCGGATTTCGATCATCCCCCTGCCCGGTGCAGGCGGATGAACACACGGAACGGGAGGGAGAGATGGAGCCGCGAATCGAGTACGCGAAGGTGGCGCCGGAGGCGGTGCGGGCGATGTACGGGCTGGAGGGCTTCGTGCGGCGCAGCGGGATCGAGCATTCGCTGCTGCACTTGGTAAAGATGCGCGCGTCGCAGATCAACGGCTGCGCGTACTGCATCGACATGCACAGCAAGGACGCGCGCGCCGACGGCGAGACGGAGCAGCGGCTGTACGCGCTGGCTGACCAACGTGCGCGACGGCCACGTCCCCGACGCCGTCTACGAGGAAGCGCGCGCGGAGTTCGGCGAGGAGGAGCTGGTGAACCTGACGATGGCGGTCGTGGCCATCAACGGGTGGAACCGCATGGCCATCGCCTTCCGCAACGTGCCGGGGACGTACCAGCCGCCGGTCCGCGTCCACGCCGAGCCGGCCGCCGCGGGGGCGTGAGCATCCACCGTTACCGGTGCTCCGTCACGCCCACCTGGCGGCAGTACGCGAGCACCGGGCAGGTGCTGCACTTGGGCAGGCGCCCCGTGCAGATGTGCTTGCCGAAGGGCACCAGCAGCCGGTTGATCTCCACCCAGTAGCGCTTCGGCAGCACCTGCATCAGCGCGGCCATCGTCGCTTCCGGCGTGGGCGTGGCGACGTAGCCCCAGCGGTTGGTGATGCGGTGCACGTGGATGTCCACGCCGATGCGCGCCTCCCCGCACGCCACGCCCATCACCAGGTTGGTGCACTTGGGGCCGACGCCGCGGAACGAGAGCATCAGCCCCTCGTCGCAAGCCAGCTCGCCGCCGTGCTCCGCCACCAGCCGCTCCGCGATCTCCCGGATCTGCCCCGCCTTGCCGTAGTGGAATGCGGAGGTGCGGATGAGCGCGTCGATCTCGTCCACGCTCAGCCGCGCGACCTGCGCCGGCGTGGAGGCGTGTTCGAAGAGGTGGATGGCGGTGGGGAGCATCACCTCGTCGGTGGTGCGGATGGAGATGATGCACGCCACCAGCTGCTGGAACGGCGTGGTCCAGCCGCGGTCCGCCAGCTCGAACATGGCGGCCTTGGGGAACGGCTCCACGGCCTTGCGGATGCGCCGGATGACGGCGGTGATGTCGAAGGGGAGCTTGGCGTCGGGCACGGTGGCTGGGCCGGAAGTGCGCGAAGTGAACTGCCAGGGGACAGGTTACAGGGGACAGGGGACAGGGGCAACCAGCGCGAGGGGAGGGAGTCGGATCGATTTCGGCGGGTCTGTCCCGGGGCGGGTCCGTCCCGGGCGGGTGAACCCGCGGCTGGAAAAGCGAAAAGCCCCGCAAACTGCGCGGGGCTTCGCGTGGGCAGGGGGCGGGGCGCCGATTCAGGGTCTTACGAAATTCCCTGTGACCTGTCCCCTGTCCCCTTCCGTCAGTCCGGCCGGGTGCCGCCGACCGCCGGATCGCCCTTGCTCTCGCCACCGCGCTCGTGGATCACGGCGCGGCCGCTGTCGGGGCGCTGCTCGCTGGGCGAGTTGACGATGCGCTGCCGGTCCTCGGGCACGCCGGCCACCTTCTGGCCGAACCCGCCGGGGCGCCGGTCGTCTTCCTCCAGGCCGGGCGCGGAGAAGGCCGGGCCGCCGTCTGGGCCGTCCTCGAAGCCCGCCTCGGCGAACATCTGCTCGCCGAGCGGATCGTCGTTCTCGATCTCTTCCGGGTCGAAGCTGGGATCCAGGTTGCGCTTGGGCATGTGAGACTTCCCTTCGGTTGAAAGTTCGTGCGATTCAGCGCCGCGGCAGCCGCGGCCGGATGGTGTGCTCCAGGTCGTAGCCGCGCTGGCGGGCCCACTCGCGCAGGGCGCGGTCGCCGCCGCGGCCGTACAGCGGGCTGTGCCGCGGAGGGACGCCCCGCTGCTCGCGGTCGTATCCCCGCGCCGGGCCAAAGTCGCGGCCGTATCCGCCGCGCCGGTAGTCGCCGCCGTATCCGCCGGCGGTATTGCCGCGGTAGTACTCGTGCTCGTAGCGGCGGTTGTCCTCCGCCAGCCCGTACGACCACTGGCGCGGCGTGTCCTGGTACGGCACGAAGCCCATCAGCGGGTCCCACCCTGCCCAGCGCATCATGGGATCCCAGCCGAAGGGCGTGAACGCTCCGGGCCCCGGCGGGCCGCCCAGCATTCCCGGCTCGCGGCCGTACGCCATCCCCTCGTTCCAGCCGCGGTCGTATCCGCCGCGCATTCCCAAATCGTAGCGGCCTCCGCGGCCCGGCGCCCCGCGGGGCGCCCCGTACTCGCGTCCGTAGCCGCGGCCCCCCATCCATCCGCGGTCGTAGCGGTTGCCTGCCATCGCCTCCCTCCTTTCGGCATCGCGTTCGCGGCGCCCTCTCGCAAGCTCCGTGCGTGCGCGGGGGGTACGGCGGTTGCACAGACCTTTGCCACGGCCATCGTCCGGCGGCCGCGGCGGGTGGTGCAACGGAGGTCCGTGGCAGTGACGATCACGATGATGGTGACGATGGCGATTGCGATGGCGGTGCTGCTGGGCGCGAGTTGGCTGGCGGCGAACTACTTCTGGAGCCTGCCGTACGCGCCCGAGTGCCCCGCCTGCAAGTCGGTCACTTCGCAGCGCGCACGCACCAGCCGCGTGGACGGCCTCCTTGCCCGCCGCGCCTCCGTGAGCGCGCGGCACTGCACCCGGTGCGGGTGGTCGGGCCGCATGCGGTGGCGGCTGGCGGCGGAGCGGGTGAAGCGGAAGTGAGGGGATAATAGGGTGAACGTCCTCCCCGGCTACGCCAGGGAGGCCCTCACCCCCGCCGTCTTCGCCGCTCGTTCCTCGCGGCTCGCGGCGACCCCTCCCCCAAACTGCGGGGGAGGGGTTGTTTGCATGCACGGGGGTGGAGGAACGCCACCCCTCCCCCGAAGTTGGGGGAGGGGTCGACCGCCGTCGCGAGGAACGAGCGAAAGGCTGGTCGGGGGAGAGGGCCCCCGCGGGTCGCGACGACCCCGGCCTTCTCCGATCACCTTGTCACCCGTTCACCCGTTCACCCGTTCACCTCAGCGCGCCGTATCCCGCCGCACGCTGTCGCGAACCGGGTCCGCGATGGACTCGGCGACGAGCGCCGGGTTGGCGAAGCCGTGCTTCTTGTTCAGGTAGTACTCGGCGATGTG
>DASTVC010000016.1:0-4142 GCA_035759295.1 Longimicrobium sp.
CTGGCCGACCTGCTGCGGCACGAGCACGCGTCCCTGCCGCTGGCGCAGCGCTGCAGCGGGGTCGCGGCACCGGCGCCGCTGTTCACCTCGCTGCTGAACTATCGCTACAGCGGCGCGAGGGGGCGTTCGCAGGCGCAGCAGGTGGAGCAGGCGGGGGAGGGCGTCCGGGGCATTCGCATGCAGGAGCGGACGAACTATCCCGTGACGCTCTCGGTGGACGACCTGGGGGAGGCGTTCTCGCTGAACGCGCAGGTGGCGGCCCCGGCGAACGCCAGGCAGGTGTGCCGGATGATGCACACGGCGCTGGAGCGGCTGGTCGAGGCGCTGGAAGTTTCTCCCGCGCGGGCGATCGGAAGCCTCGACGTGCTCCCGGAGACGGAGCGGCGTCTCGTCGTCGACGAGTGGAACCAGACCGACGCGGATCTCCCCGCCGCGCCCGTCCACCGGAGCTTCGAGGAACAGGCGGAGAAGACGCCGGGCGCGACGGCCGTCGTCTTCGGCGCGGATTCGCTCACCTACGCCGAGCTGAACGCGCGCGCCAACCGGCTCGCGCGCTGGCTGCGCGGGCGCGGGGTGGGCGCGGAGGTGCGCGTGGGCGTGCTGATGGAGCGAAGCCTGGAGATGGTGGTCTCCGTCCTGGGCGTGCTGAAGGCCGGGGGCGCCTACGTCCCGCTGGATCCCTCGTACCCGGCCGAGCGGCTGGCGTACATGGCCGCCCACTCCGGCCTCCCCGTCATGCTGACGCAGGAGCGCCTCCTGGGCCGCCTTCCCTTCGAAGCAAGCGTGGAGGTCGTCGCGCTCGATGCGCGGTGGGGGGAGATCGAGACGGAAGACGCCACGGATCCGGCCGTGGCCGTGGACCCGCGGGGCCTGGCGTACGTCCTCTACACCTCCGGGAGCACCGGCCGTCCCAAGGGCGTGGCCGTGGAGCACACGCAGGTGGCCGCCTACCTGGCGTGGGCGACCCGCGCCTATCCCGGCGGCGGCGGGTCGGCCATGCACTCCTCGCTTTCCTTCGACCTGACCATCACCAGCCTCTTTGTCCCGCTGCTGTGCGGCGGCGCGGTGGAGCTGGTGGAGGAGGAGGATGCCGTCGAGGGGCTGGCGCGCGTGCTGGAGCGCGGCGGCCGCGAGATGCTGAAGCTGACCCCGTCGCACCTGCGCGTGCTGGGCGAGCGGCTGGCGGAGCGGGGCGCCGCGGGCGGGGTGGGGTGCCTGGTCGTCGGGGGCGAGGCGCTGATCGGCGAGCAGATCGGCTTCTGGATCCGCCATCTGCCGGAGACGGTGGTCATCAACGAGTACGGCCCCACCGAGACGGCGGTGGGGTGCTCCATCCATTCCCAGCGGCTCGGGGAGACCGGCGCCGGGCAGGTGTCGATCGGCCGGCCCGTGGCCAACACGCGGATCTACGTGCTGGACACGCGCGGCCAGCCCGCGCCCGCCGGCGTTCCCGGCGAGCTGTGCGTGGGCGGGGCGCAGGTGACGCGTGGCTACCTGGGGAGGCCCGGCGTGACGGCGGAGCGCTTCGTCCCCGATCCCTTCTCTGGGGAGGGCGGCGCACGGCTGTACCGCACGGGCGACCGGGCGCGCTGGGTGGCGGACGGGACGCTGGAGTTCCTGGGCCGCCTGGACGAGCAGGTGAAGATCCGCGGGTTCCGCATCGAGCTGGGTGAGATCGAGGCCCGGCTGGCCGACCATGCGGCCGTGCGCGAGGCGGTGGTCCTGGCGCGCGAGGACGTGCCGGGGGACCGGCGGCTGGTGGCGTACGTCGTGGGCGACGCGGAGGCCGAGGCGCTGCGCGCGCACGTGCGCCAGAGCCTGCCGGAGTACATGGTCCCGTCCGCGTTCGTCTTTCTGGACGCGCTGCCGCTGACCGTGAACGGCAAGGTGGACCGCAAGGCATTGCCGGCGCCGGAGCTGGCGGCCGGCGGGGAGTACCTGGCGCCGCGCACCCCCGTGGAAGAGGTGCTGGCGGAGATCTGGGTGGAGGTGCTGGGGCTGGAGCGGGTGGGCGTGCACGACAACTTCTTCGACCTGGGCGGGCACTCGCTGCTGATCATGCGTGTGCTGGCCCACGTCCAGGCCACGTTCGACCTGAAGATCTCGATTCGCACCGTGTACTCGATGCCGACGCTGGAAGCCATGGCGGGAGAGATCGAGCGCAGGATTTACGAGGACGTCGCCACCCTGTCCGAAGACGAAGTCGAGCAGCTGGCCGAGTCCAACTCCCTTGCAAGAGCCTGACATGTCCGCAGAACAGACCGTCGACCGCCCGCGCCCGGAGCTCTCCGCCGCCAGGCTCGCCCTCATCGAGGCGAGGCTCAGGGGCAAGGTCCGCTCGCTCGGCATCGTCCCCCGCCCCCATCGCGAAAGCGCTCCGCTGTCCTTCGCCCAGGAGCGGCTGTGGTTCCTGGACCGGCTGGATCCGGGGAACACCACGTACAACACGGCCTGGTCGCGCCGGCTGCGGGGAGCGCTGGACGTCGGGGCGCTGGAGCGGGCGCTGGGCGAGATCGTCCGGCGCCACGAAGTGCTGCGGACGGTCTTCGCCGAGGTGGACGGTTCCCCGGTGCAGGTGATCGCGCCCTTCGGCGGGTTCACGCTTCCCGTCGAGGATTTCTCCGGGCTGGCGCAGGCGGATCGCGAGGCGGAGATGCGGCGCCGGGTCGCGGAGGATGCGGCGCGGCCGTTCGACCTTTCGACGGGACCGCTCATCCGGGCGGCGCTGCTGCGGCTGGACGCCGAGGACCACGTGCTGGTGGTGGGGATGCACCACATCGTGAGCGACGGGTGGAGCACGGGCGTGCTCTCCCGCGAGTTCTCGGCGCTGTACGAGGCCTACCGCGAGGGGCGTGAGTCTCCGCTGCCGGAGCTGGCGGTGCAGTACGCCGACTACGCGGTGTGGCAGCGCGAGCAGCTGGCGGGCGAGGAGCTGGAGCGGCAGCTGGCGTACTGGAAGGAGCGCCTGGCGGGCGCGCCGGAGCTGCTGGAGCTGCCCGCGGACCATCCGCGCCCGCCGGTGCAGACGTACCGGGGCGCGACGGTGCCGGTGGAGCTCTCCCCGGAGCTGCTGGAGCGGCTGCAGGCGCTGGCCCGCGGCGAGGGAGCGTCGCTGTACGCGGTGCTGCTCGCCGCCTTCCAGGTGCTCGTCTCCAGGTACAGCGGGAGCGAGGACGTGGTGGTGGGGAGCCCCATGGCGGGGCGGACCAGGAAGGAGGTGGAGGGGCTGATCGGCTTCTTCGTCAACACCCTGGTGCTGCGCACCGACCTCTCCGGCGACCCGTCCTTCCGCGAGGTGCTGGGGCGGGTGCGGGAGGTCACGCTGGGCGCGTACGAGCACCAGGAGGTGCCGTTCGAGAAGCTGGTGGCCGAGCTGCAGCCCGAGCGCTCCCTGAGCCACTCGCCCCTCTTCCAGGTGATGTTCACCCTGGAGGACGTCGGGGGCGAAGCCGGCGCGCTTTCGGGCCTGAAGGTCGGCGGCGTCGGAGAGGCGATGGAGATCGCCAAGTTCGACCTCTCCCTGACGCTCGCGGCGACCCCCCGGGGCCTGCGTGGCGGACTGAACTACAGCACGGACCTCTTCGAGCGCGGCACGGTCGAGCGGATGATCGGGCACCTGTCCCGGGTGCTGGAGCAGGTCGCCGCGGACGCGGACGTGCGGCTTTCGCGGCTGGAGCTGCTTGACGAGACGGAGCGCGCCCGCCTGCTCGCGCTGGGCAAAGGCGCCGCGCCCGAACTCCCCCGCGCCACGGTGGACGCGCTCTTCGCGCACGCCGCCGCCGCCGCGCCGCAGGCCGTGGCGCTGGCGTGGGACGGCGGGCGGATGACGTACGCCGAGCTGGACGAGCGCGCCAACCGGCTGGCGAACCACCTGCGCCGCGCCGGCGTGGCCGCGGGGACGCGCGTGGGCATCTGCCTGGAGCGCGGACCGGAGATGGTCGTGGCGACCCTCGCCGCGCTCAAGGCGGGCGGCGCGTACGTGCCGCTGGACGCGGCGTACCCGGCGGAGCGGCTGGCCTTCATGCTGGCCGACACCGCCGTGCCGGTGCTGGTGACGGAGTCGACCCTGGCGGACCGCCTCCCGCCCCACTCCGCGCGCATCGTCCGGGTGGACGCCGACGCGGCGGCGATCGAGGCGGAGC
>DASTVC010000017.1:0-7607 GCA_035759295.1 Longimicrobium sp.
CGCGGGCGAGCGCGGGCGGCTCTCCCCCGCGGTCGGGTACACGGCCTCGCGGCAGGACCCGCAGCCGGTGCCCGACGTCTCTACCGCGCGCTTCGACGCGGCCGGCGGGGTGCGGGCGGGGCGGCACGCGGCGCTGTGGGGGCTGGCGCGGTGGGACGAGGAGGGGATGGACCTGGCGCGCTGGGAGGCGGTGGCGCAGGCGGGGCCCCTTTCCCTTTCCGCCGGCAAGCAGCCCGTCGGCTACGGGTGGAGCGAGGGCGGCGGGGTGACGCTGGGTTCCGCGCTGCTGCCGCGGGTGGAGGTGCAGACCGTCCGTCCGCTGCGCCTGCCGGGCTTTCTGCGCCTGGCGGGACCCGTCGCGGGGCACCTGTTCGTCAGCCGCGCGGGGGGGATGCGCCACCCGGACGAGCCCTGGCTGTGGGGCGCGAGAGTGGCGTTTCAGCCGCACGAACGCGTATCCTTTGCCGTCAACCGCGCTTCGCTCTTCGGCGGGGATGAGGAAGTGACGGCGGGGCGGGTGGTGCGGATGCTGGTGGGGGTGATCCGCGGAAGCACCTTCGAGAACCAGGTGCTCTCGTTCGAGGGGCGCTGGCGGCTGCCGACGGACGCGACCCTCCCCGCGACGGTCTACCTGGAGTGGGGCGCGGACGACGGGGCCGGCGGCCTGGACGAGACGCCGGGGCGGGTGATGGGGGTGCTGTTCCCCGCGCTCCCCGGCGCGCCGGAGGTGGCGGCCGGGGCGGAGTACGCGCGGTTCGCCGAGGCGTGCTGCGGGCACGGGCCCTGGTACTTCAACTTCTCCTTTCCCGGCAACTGGGCGCGCGGGTCGCACCCGCTGGGACACCCGCTGGGCGGGGAGGGGTGGGAGGCGGCCGGGTTCGCCCGCGCGGAGTGGATGGACGCGCGGCTGCGCGTGGACGCGCGCGGCTTTGTCCGCGAGCGGAGCGACGCCAGCCTGCTCACGCTGGGCGGCGGCAACCTGTACGCGCCGGCGCGCACGGGGCGCAGCACGGGGGTGCAGGGCGGGTTCGCCTGGCGGCTGCGGCCGCACGTGGAGGTGCGGGCCCGCGGGCGCGGCGAGGCGGGGGACGGATGGAGCGAAACGGCGCTGGACGCACAGCTGGCCGTCTTCTTTTGAGACGATCGCCGCCGGACAACGGCGGCTGGAGATAGACTGATGCCCCGGTTTCCGGCTTTCCGCGCGCGCCGGCTGCGCCGCACGGAGCCCATGCGCTCCCTGGTCCGCGAGACCGAGGTGCGCCCGCAGGACCTGATCCTCCCCCTGTTCGTCGTGGAGGGGGAGGGGATCCGCCGCCCCGTCGCGTCGATGGCGGGGGTGGAGCAGACCTCGGCGGACGAGCTGCTGCGGGACGCGGAAGAGGCGCTGCGGCTGGGCATTCCCGCCGTCCTCCTCTTCGGCATCCCGGACGAGAAGGACGAGGCGGGGACGCAGGGATACGCGGAGGACGGCGTGGTGCAGCGGGCCGTGCGGCGGCTGAAGGCGGAGCTGCCGGACCTGCTGGTGATCACCGACGTGTGCCTGTGCGAGTACACCAGCCACGGGCACTGCGGCCTCATCCGCGGCGGCGACGTGGAGAACGACTCCACGGTGGAGCTGCTGGCCCGGATGGCGGTGACGCACGCGGCGGCGGGGGCGGACGTGGTGGCGCCCTCGGACATGATGGACGGCCGGGTGGGCGCCATCCGCACGGCGCTGGACGAGGCGGGGTTCGCCCAGACGGCCATCCTGTCCTACGCGGTGAAGTACGCGTCCGCCTTCTACGGCCCCTTCCGCGACGCCGCGGCATCCACGCCCCAGTTCGGGGACAGGCGTACCGCACAGATGGACCCCGCCAACGTGCGCGAGGCGCTGCGCGAGGCCCGGCTGGATGTGGAGGAGGGGGCGGACATGGTGATGGTGAAGCCCGCCCTGGCGTACCTGGACGTCATCCACCGGGTAAAGGAAGAGACCGGCTACCCGGTGTGCGCGTACCACGTGAGCGGCGAGTACGCGATGATCGAGGCGGCGGCTGAAAAAGGGTGGATCGACGGGCCCCGCGCGCACCGGGAGGCGCTGACCTCCATCCGGCGCGCCGGGGCGGACATGATCATCAGCTACTGGGCCCGGCAGTTCGCGCGGGGGCCGCGGGGCTGAGGCCGGAGGGGTGCGGGGCCGCGCGGGACGCGGGCCTCGCGCGCGGGGGAAGGGAGCGTGAAGGATCTGCGGGCACGGTAGCTGCGTCCCCCCGGAACCGACGTCCGCTTTCCACTTCCGCCGCCCGGCAAAGATAGATCGGGAGGTGGCCGCGGTGCCCCCATCCCGAGCAGTTCATCCACACGTCATTCGGATGCTCTCACTTCTCCTGCGCCTTCGCCGGCCCGTGGTCCTGGTGCTGCACCTGCTGCTGGTGCCGCTGGGGTACTACATGGCCTTCGCCCTGCGCTTCGACTTCCGGCCCCCGGACCGGCACATCGAGCTGTTCTGGCGCACGGTGCCCTACCTGATGGTCCTGCGGATGGCCAGCTTCGCCATCTTCGGCCTGTTCCACGGCTGGTGGCGGCACGTGGGGATGCGCGACCTGATCGACCTGCTGCGCGCCACCACGCTGAGCTCCGTGCTGCTGGTGCTGGCGCTGTTCATGACGGGCGACCTGACGCGCGCCGCGGCGGGGGCGGAGATGCTTCCCCGCTCGGTGCTGGTGCTGGACTGGATCACGGCGCTCGTCCTCTTCGGCGGGCTGCGCTTCGGCGTGCGCGCCTTCCGCGAAGAGCGGCTGCTGCCCTGGCGGGCGCGGCGGGGGAAGCGCGCGCTCATCATCGGCGCGGGGACGGCGGCGGAGCGGCTGCTGCGCGAGACGCAGCGCGAGGGCGAGTCGGAGATCTGCCCGGTGGCCATGGTGGACGACGATCCCGACAAGCGCGGGATGCGGCTGCACGGCGTGCCGGTGGTGGGCACCTCGCGCGACCTGAAGTCGCTGGTGGCCAGCAACGGCATCAAGCTGCTGGTGATCGCCATCCCCTCGGCCACGCGCGGCGAGATGCGCGACATCGTGGAGGCGTGCCTGGAGACGGGGGTGGACTTCAAGATCGTCCCCTCGGTGCGCGAGCTGCTGGACGGCCGCGCCCGGCTGGGCGAGCTGCGCAAGGTGCAGATCGAGGACCTGCTGGGGCGCGACACCATCGACCTGGGCGTCGAGGGACCGCGCGGCGACCTGGAGGGGCGCACGGTGATGGTGACGGGCGGCGCCGGGTCCATCGGCTCGGAGCTGGCGCGGCAGGTGGCGGGGTTCGCCCCCCGGCGGCTGCTGGTGCTGGACCAGGCGGAAAGCCCGCTGTACTTCACCAACCTGGAGCTGCGCGCGGCGCACCCGGAGCTGGAGATCATCCCCATCATCGCCGACGTGACCGACGCGGCGCGGATGGAGAGCGTGTTCGCGCGGCACCGGCCGGACTTCGTCTTTCACGCGGCGGCGTACAAGCACGTGCCGCTGATGGAGGACAACCCGGTCGAGGCGGTGCGCAACAACGTGATCGGCACGCTCACGGTGTCGCAGGCGGCGGCGCGCTACGGGGCGGAGAAGTTCGTCCTGATCTCCACCGACAAGGCGGTCTACCCCAGCAGCGTGATGGGCGCCACCAAGCGGCTGGCGGAGCAGATCGTGCTCGGCTGGCCGGCGCTGCGGACGGCGGAGACGGACTTTCGCGCGGTGCGCTTCGGCAACGTGCTGGGGAGCGACGGCAGCGTGATCCCGGTGTTCAAGCGGCAGCTGGCCGCGGGAAAGCCCATCACGGTCACGCACCCCGAGGTGACCCGCTACTTCATGACCATTCCCGAGGCGGTGCAGCTGGTGCTGCAGTCCGCCGCGCTGCCGGACGCGCAGGGGCGCATCTGCATGCTGGAGATGGGCGAGCCGGTGCGTATCGTGGAGCTGGCGGAGAACCTGATCCGCCTGTCCGGGCTGGAGCCGTACACGGACGTGCCGATCGTCTTCACGGGACTGCGCCCGGGGGA
Source organism: Longimicrobium sp. (assembly GCA_035759295.1). Lineage (GTDB taxonomy): Bacteria > Gemmatimonadota > Gemmatimonadetes > Longimicrobiales > Longimicrobiaceae > Longimicrobium. The sequence continues at coordinate 4,013 of DASTVC010000017.1, forward strand.
GAAGCTGCACGAGGAGCTGATGGAGGCGCGCGAGGCCACGGTGCCCACGGCCATCAGCAAGGTGCGGGTGGTGCAGACGGTGGAGCCCGAGCCCGAGGCGCTGACCTCGGGGCTGGACCGGCTGGCGGCGGCGGCGGCGGTGGGGAGCGCCGAGGACATCCTGGACGCCATCCGCGGGCTGGTGCCGGAGTGCGTTCCGCCCCTGCGCCAGCGCACCCTGCAGGGGGCCGACGGCGACTGAGAGGGCGGGTTCGAGGGGTTGTCGGGGCAGGGCCCGCTTCCTACATTTTCCGGCTTCAAATCCGGCAGCGGCCCGCGAATCCTGAGCGGGGCCGCGCAACACGCGAAAGACCATGGACGAACAAGTAAGCGCGCGCGCGCGGCTGCAGGCGCGGATCGAGAACCGCGAGGCCGTGGTGGGCGTGATCGGCCTGGGGTACGTAGGCCTTCCCCTGGCCGTGGAGCTGGCGCGCAGCGGCTACCGGGTGCTGGGGTTCGACATCTCCGAAGGGGTGGTGCAGGGGATCAACCGCGGCTTCAGCCATGTGCAGGACGTGAGCGGCGACGTGCTGGCCGCCTTTACCTCCAGCGGGCTGATCGAGGCCACGACGGACCTGGAGCGGCTGGGCGAGTGCGACGCGGTGACCATCTGCGTTCCCACCCCGCTGAACAAGACCAAGGACCCCGACCTGTCGTACGTGATCAGCGCGGCGCAGGCGGTGATGCACGGGCTGAAGCCCGGGCAGCTCGTGATCCTGGAGAGCACCACCTATCCCGGCACCACCCGCGAGGTGGTGCTCCCCGTGCTGGAGGAGTCGAAGCTCACGGTGGGCGAGGACTTCTTCCTCTGCTTCAGCCCCGAGCGGGTGGACCCGGGGAACCCGGTGTGGCAGACGCGCAACACCCCCAAGGTGCTGGGCGGGGTTACGCAGGCGTGCAAGGAGCTGGGGCTGGAGCTGTACTCGCGCGTCTTCGACACCATGGTCCCCGTGGGCAGCGCCGAGGCGGCGGAGTTGACCAAGGTGTACGAGAACACCTTCCGGATGATCAACATCGCCCTGGCCAACGAGCTGGCGCAGGCGTGCGACAAGCTGGGGGTGGACGTGTGGGAGGTGATCGAGGCGGCGGCCACCAAGCCGTTCGGCTTCATGAAGTTCACCCCCGGGCCCGGGCTGGGCGGCCACTGCATTCCGCTGGACCCGCACTACCTGCAGTGGAAGATGCGCACGCTGGCCTTCAAGACGCGGATGATCGAGCTGGCCAGCGAGATCAACGGCGAGATGCCGGCGTTCGTGGTCCGCAAGGTGGCCGACTGCCTGAACGACGTGGCCAAGCCGGTGAAGGGAAGCCGGGTGCTGGTGCTGGGCGTGGCGTACAAGAAGGACATCGACGACCTGCGCGAAAGCCCGGCGATGGACGTGATCCGGCTGCTGCAGGAAAAGGGCGCCGACGTGCAGTACCACGACCCGTTCTGCCCCGTCATCAAGGACGACGGGCACACGCCGGTGCACAACCTGCCCCTGCGCAGCGTGCCGCTGACGGACGCGGCGCTCACGGAGGCCGACGTGGTGGTGGTGGTGACGGACCACAGCGAGGTGGACTACGCCCGCGTGGCGCGGCTGGCGCGGCTGGTGGTGGATACGCGCGGGGTGATGCGCGAGCCGCTGCAGCACGTGGTGGGGCTTTCGCGGCGGCACGGTCCCGTGTCGGTGCCGCGCCTGGTGACGGATGCCGCGGCGGACTGAGGCGGCGGCACACCCGGCGGTCGGCGCATGAAGGTCATCCTGGTAGCGGGGGCGCGGCCTAACTTCATGAAGGTCGCGCCCGTTCTTGCTGCCCTGCGGCGGGCGGGGCACCGCCCCGTGCTGGTCCACACGGGCCAGCACTACGACGCACGGATGTCGGACGCGTTCTTCGCCGACCTGGCGCTTCCGGAGCCCGACTACCACCTGGGGGTGGGCTCCGCCAGCCACGCGGTGCAGACGGCGCGCATCATGGAGGCGTTCGAGCCCGTGGTGCTGGCCGAGCGGCCGGACTGGGTGGTCGTCGTGGGCGACGTGAACTCGACGCTGGCCTGCGCGCTGGTGGCGGCGAAGCTGCAGCCGGAGACGGGGTGCCGGGTGGCGCACGTGGAGGCGGGGCTGCGCAGCGGCGACTGGCGGATGCCCGAGGAGGTGAACCGCGTGGTCACCGACCGGGTGAGCGACCTGCTGCTGACCCCCAGCCGCGACGCGCACCCGAATCTCCGCGCGGAAGGGGTGCCGGAGGACCGCCTCGTCTTCGTGGGCAACACGATGATCGACACGCTGCTGGCGCAGCTGCCGCGCGCGCGCGAACGGGCGTTCGCGGCGGAGCTGGGGCTGGCGCGGGGACGCTACGTGGTGAGCACACTGCATCGCCCCAGCAACGTGGACGATCCGGGCGCGTTCCGCGGCGTGCTGGAGGCGCTGGGGACGGTCGCGCGCGAGATGCCCGTCGTTCTTCCCCTGCACCCCCGCGCGCGGCGGCAGGCGGAGGCGTTCGGGCTCGATTCGCTGCTGGAGCCGCTGCGGGTGCTGGAGCCGGTGGGGTACCTGGAGATGCTGTCGCTGACGGAGGGCGCGGCGGTGGTGCTGACGGACTCCGGGGGCGTGCAGGAGGAGACGACGGCGCTGGGCATTCCCTGCGTGACGCTGCGCGAGCAGACGGAGCGCCCGGTGACGGTGACGGAAGGGACCAACCGCCTGGCCCCCTGGCCGCTGACGGCGGCCGGCGTGGTCGGTGCGTTTCGCGACGCGCTGGCCCGGGGCGCCGCGGGCGACGCGCCGCCGCGGCCGGAGGGGTGGGATGGTCGAGCGGGGGAGCGGGTGGCGGCGGCGCTGGCGGCCGCGCTGGACGGCGGGTTGAATGGCGAATCATCAGAACCGAGGTGAGCGGGTGTCCGTTGCATTGCTGGACCTGAAGCGGCAGTTCGAGCAGGTGGAGGCGGACGTGCGCGTGCAGATCGACCGGGTGCTGCGCGAGCAGACGTTCATTCTGGGGCCGATCGTGCAGGAGTTCGAGGCGGCCGTGGCGGCCTACGCGGGCGTGAAGCACGCGGTGGGGCTGGCGTCGGGGACGGACGCGCTGCTGCTGGCGCTGCGCGCGCTGGACCTGCGGCCGGGCGACGAGGTGATTACCACTCCCTTTACCTTCTTCGCCACGGCGGGGACCATCCACAACGCAGGCGGGCGGGCGGTGTTCGTGGACATCGACCCCGTGACGATGAACCTGGACCCGGCGGCGGTGGAGCGCGCGGTCACGTCGCGCACCCGCGCCATCGTTCCTGTCCACCTCTTCGGGCTGATGGCCGAGATGGCGCCCCTGCGCGAGACGGCGCGGCGCCACGGCCTGTTCCTGCTGGAGGATTCGGCGCAGTCGATCGGGGCGCGGCAGGTGGTGGACGGCGAATGGAAGGCGACGGGGCAGCTGGGCGACGCGACCACGTTCTCCTTCTTCCCGTCCAAGAACCTGGGCGGCTACGGCGACGGCGGAATGCTGGTGACGGACGACGACGCCTACGCGGACCGCATCCGCCGACTGAGGACGCACGGCGGGGTAAAGATGTACCACCACG
>DASTVC010000018.1:0-13283 GCA_035759295.1 Longimicrobium sp.
GATCCAGCCTCCGGTGCTGCCGGCGAGATCCTTCGGTCGGCGCCAGATTGCTTGTGGAACAGCGGGTTGCGAGCGGCGCCTCCCTCAGGAAATCAATCGGTTGGGCTGATTCTTAAACACTCCCTCCCGCGAGAAGCCGGAAGAAACGGCACGAGAAAACTCCGTTCACTCCGTTGACTCCGTGTGAGGCCTTCTTTTCCCCGCCGATGACGCCGGGAGGCTTCCGCCGTGCCGCGAAAGGGTCGGGGTACGGGCGTTGCGTAGGCGCAAGCAGCGATTTTTCCTCGACCGGCTCCGCGGGACGGCACTGCGCCCCGCATCGACATACAAAAGACTTTCCAATGGCTGCAGCGGCGGTCGCGCGTGCACGGTACCAGGGGCTGGCGGCGGCGCGCAGGTGGACGCACGACCCCGTGCGCCCCCGCGAGAAGTTCTCCCTGGGCGTGGGCGACCGCCTGGGCGAGCTCACCATCATCGGCCACCTGGCGTGCGGGCGGATGTCGGAGCTGTACCAGGTGTGGAGCAACCGCCACTGGTGCGCGCTCACGGGCAAGGTGCTGCGCCCGGAGTTCATGGAGGACGGCGTGCCTCCCGTCGCCTTCCGGCGCGAGGCCGAGGTGCTGGAGAAGCTGCGCCACCCCAACATCGTCCGCCTGTTCGGCGCCAAGGAGGGCCGGGAGGAAGGGGACCGGCCGTACATCCTGATGGAGTACCTGGCCGGCCCGTCGCTCTTCGACGTGCTGGAGGGGCTGCCCAAGCGCCGCCTGCACACCCCCGACGCCATCCGCGCCATCATGCACGTGGGCGCGGCCATCCACTACCTGCACCGCTGCGGCTACCTGTACCGCGACCTCAAGCCCGGCAACATCCACCTGCGCGAAGGGGTGCCGGTGCTGCTGGACTTCGACGTGGTGCGCGAGATCGAGCCCGTCCGCAGGCCGGCCGACCGGCTGGGGACGGCGCCGTACATGGCCCCCGAGCAGGTGCTCAAGGAGCCGCTGACCGCCGCCACCGATGTGTACGGCCTGGGCGCGCTGCTGTACGAGCTGCTCACGGGCAAGTGGGCGCACGAGGAGCCCGCCGAGGCGGACGAGGACGAGTGGAACGAGTGGGATGATGACGACGAGGACGAGGATGAGCCCGTCGCGCGCGTGGTGGAGCGCACCGCCGCCCCCGACCGCGAGCTGACCACCAGGGAGCTGGAGCAGCGGTATCCGCAGATCAGGATGCCCGTCGTTCCCCCGCGCGCCCACCTGTCGGGCATGCCGCGCGACCTGGAGGCGGTGATCCTGCGCGCCATGCAGACGGACCCCGGCGAGCGGTACCAGACGGTGTCGGGCCTGCTGGCCGCGCTGGCCCCCATGCTGAAAGGCCGCCACCGCATGTGGCCCGAAAACGCCCCCGTCGAGCGCCGCGCCGACACCGAATCGCGCTAGGACGGAGCGAACGTAGTCTCACACGGAGGGCACGGAGGACACAGAGGAATCAAACCTCCGTGTTCTCCGTGCCCTCCGTGTGAGATGAGCATAGGAGAGGATCGCGCGATTGCGGGCGGGACTGAGGATGCGTCGTCGGACGGAATCGGACGCGCCGCCGGGGCACCACGGGTTGAAGCCCGCGGCTGGAAATGCCATAAGCCCCGTCTCGGCTCGCTGCGCTCGCCGAACGGGGCTTCACCCGCTCCCATAGGCCACGCCCGGCGCGCACGGTAGACATCACACCGAGCAACGAAACGCGCACCACGGCAACAAGCCGCGGTGCGCATTTTCGTCCGTCATCACGAAGCAGTCAGCCGGAAGCGCGAGAAATCATCCAATGTACTTTCGCACTTTCGCACTTTCGCACTTTCGCACTTTCGCACTCACGCACTCACGCACTCACGCACTCACGCACTTCCTCAGGGATTCAGCCAGTAGCTGATCTTCAGCACCAGCACGTTGTCGGGCTGGGCGTTGAACAGGGCGCGGCGGTCGCGGGACATGTCGAAGTCGCCCACGTACGGCGCGTAGTCGCTGCGCTCCTGCTGCCACGCCAGGTACAGCGTGCTTCCCGGCCGCCACTCCCAGCGCAGCACCGCGTTGCCACGCAGGCTGCGCAGGTTGAAGTCCAGGTTGGGGACGAAGAAGCTGGGCTGCCCCACGCCCTCACCCTGCGGGTACACGATGTAGCCGCCGTCGATCACCGCCAGGTCGCCCACGTCTTCGCCGTACACGTCGAAGTCGTAGGTGCGCGGCTTCGCCAGCTCGGCCGGTTTGCCGAAGTCGGCGCTGGCCAGGAAGGGCTGCGCGTACACCTGCAGCGACAGGTCGGTGGTGAAGGTCACGTTCAGCCGCGTCTCCAGCGACAGCGTGGTCTGCTCCAGCGTCGACAGCACGTACCGCCGCCCGAAGGTGTTCACCGCCGCCGCGTCGGCGCGCGACAGGATGTACTGCGCACCCACCTGCGTGTGCTGGTAGAGCGGGGTCAGCGACAGGTTCCAGCGGGGCGAAGGCTTCAGCTGGAGCTGCGCGGCCGCCAGCCAGTTGTATCCGCCCTCGTCGTCACGCTGGTACTGCCCCTGCAGCACCCCCGCCACCGCCTTGCGGTCGTCGGATCCCACCACGGCGTTCACGCGCCAGTTGCCCGGGCGCCGCGCCAGGGGGCCGCCCCAGGTGAGCTTGTCGTCCACCGAGCCGGGAAGGGTGGTGCCCACCGTGAGCTCGCTGAACCAGAAGTTCAGGAACTGGCCAAAGCCGGTGACCGAGAAGTTGTTGTAGATGTGGTCGCCGTCGTAGTTCCACTCGCCGCGGGCGTAGTTGTTCACCGAGTAGTTGCGGAACACCTTCCCCGGCCGGTTTTCCACGTAGCCCAGCGTGGCCTGCAGGTCCGCGCGGTTGGCGCGGTACTGAAAGCCGATGTCGTTCACGTCGTACCCCGGCGTGGTGGTGCCCACCAGCAGGGCAGGGCGCCAGTGGCGGCCCGGCCGGTACGAAAGCTGGAACTCCGACGACACGCCGCTCAGCGAGGTGCGCATGCTGTCGAAGCGCACCTCGTCCTGGTCGGGGCGCTGAAAGTAGTGGAACGACTGCACCAGCTGCGTGCGCGCGATGGCGCGGCGGTCGCCGGAGATGTGGCTGCCGCTCACAAAGCCTCGCAGCTGCCACAGCCGGTTGTTCCACTGGTGCCGAAAGTCCATCCCGCCGGTGTACGCGGCGCTGTGCAGCCGCCGGCGCAGCACGTCCTCATCCAGGTCGCGGTTCAGCGCGGTGAACATGCCGCCCACGACCGTCTGCCCCTGGCGCGTGTCGCGGCGCACGCGGCCCACGAAGTAGTTGCTCAGCGGCTCCACCGCCTGCCGCCCCACCAGCGAGTCGCCCTCTTCGTCGATGTCCAGAAAGCGGGCCTCCTCGCGCCGGGTCACCGCGTTCAGCAGCCCCACCGACCAGCCGCTGCGGGTGCGCCCCGACACCTTGGCCGCACCCAGGATGCGCGCCTCGCCCGGCACGTCGGCGATGGGGTAGGCCACGGGCACCTGCGGCGCGCGCCCCACGCGGCGCGAGTAGAACGCCGTGTTGCCGCCCCCCGAGCCGAAGTTGAAGATGTCGGCGCCCTCCACGAAAAAGGGGCGCCGCTCCTGAAAGCGGGTCTCGATGGCGCTCAGGTTCACCTGCGCCGGGTCTACCTCCACCTGCCCGAAGTCGGGGTTGATGGTGGCGTCCAGCGTAAGGTCGCTGGTAAGACGGTACTTGAGGTCGGCGCCAATGGAGGGCGAGTACTCGTGGTCGTCGCGGAAGGGGTTGTCGCCCCGCTCGATGTGCTCGGCCTTGAGCACGGAGTACGGCAGCACCTCCAGCCGCTTGCCCGTGCGCACGTCCTGCAGCCCCGACAGGTGCCCGAAGCGGGGGATGCCGCCCGGCTGGCTGGCCGGGGTAAAGGCGAACACGGCGAACTCTCCCTTGCGGGCGATCTGCCGCTCCACCTGGATTCCCCACGTCTGCTCCGCCGCGGTGTTGAAGCGCAGCTGGCTGAAGGGGATGCGCATCTCCGCCGTCCACCCGCCGCTGTCCACCGTGGTCTCGCCGGTCCACACCGGGTCCCACGAGTCGTCCTCGCCCGTCTCTTCGCTGCGGGTCTGGTCGCGCCGCACGCCGCTGGGGTTGAGCTCGAACCCGAACGCCGTGCGGTGGTCGTGATAGCTGTCCAGGATCACGGTGAGCCAGTCCGAGGCTTCCATGCTCATGTCGCGGCGGCCCAGGCGCGTGATGACCGGCGCGCTGTCGTGCAGGCGCACGCCCACGTACAGCGCTTCGTCGTCGTACACCACGCGCACCTCGGTGCGCTCGCTTACGGGCTGCCCTTCGGCCGGCTCCAGCTGCGTGAACTGGGTCGCCGGCGTGGCGGCGGCCCACGCCGCGTCGTCCAGCCGGCCGTCCACGCGCACCGGGCCGGAGGCGCGCACGGCACCCAGCACGGCGCCGCCGTGGGGGTCCGCGGCGGACGGGGACGGGGGCGTGCCCTGCGCCAGCGCCGCCCCGGGAAGGGCGGCCAGCAGAAGGGCGATCGATGCGTAACGCATGGGAGAAGCTGCGCTCAGAGGGAAAATACGAAACGCGGGCCTTCCGGAGAGGACCGCTCGGGAGGGGCGTCACAGGAGTGCGATGAAAACGCATAACGCCATGCGTTTCCTCACCGTACCATCTAAAATATGGTCTAGAAATGCGTATCGATCAAGGTGCGCCGCACTGCGCCCATCAAGGGTCGCAGTTCGGACACCTGTCCCGGGAAGGATCGACTCGTGAGGATCGGACCGGAAGGGCCGGGAGCGGTACGGTGGATGTGAGGGCGACGGGTCGAGGCGGTTCGGAGGCGCCTTGAAAAGCCTGCGCGAGATGGTGAGCCGCCCCCCTCCCCGGCCCTCCCCCACAAACTGCGTGGGGGAGGGAGAACGGCAGGAAGCTGTCGCAGCGGGATCGAATTCTCCTCTCCCCCCACTCTCCCCCCTGCAGTTCGGGGGGGAGAGGCCGGGAGTGGGGGGGCGCCCGCGGACGCAGTGCGATGCAGGTCGAAGCGCCACGATCCGGCGGCTGCGATCCTCCCTACGCCGCGTCCGCCGCCACGGCGTCGGGCTCCGCGCCGCCCGCCCGGCTCCGCACGAACTGCAGCTCGTGCAGGCGCGCGTACAGGCCGCCGCGGCGCAGCAGCTCGCCGTGCGTGCCGCGCTCGCGGATCTCGCCGTGGTGCAGCACCAGGATCTGGTCCGCGCTCTGGACCGTCGACAGGCGGTGCGCGATCACCAGCGAGGTGCGGCCGCGCATCAGCTCCAGCAACGCGTGCTCGATGTGCGCCTCCAGCTCCGAATCCACTGAGCTGGTGGCCTCGTCCAGCACCAGCACCAGCGGGTCGAACGCCAGCGCGCGCGCAAAGCTCACCAGCTGCCGCTCGCCCACCGACAGCGAGGTGCCGCGCTCCCCCAGCGGCTGCGCGTACCCCAGCGGCAGCCGCGCAATGAACGGCTCCGCCCCCACCCGCCGCGCCGCCTCGCGCACCCGCTCGTCGGGGATGTCCGTCTCCCCCAGGCGGATGTTGGAAGCCACGTCCTCGCTGAACAGAAACACGTCCTGCAGCACCAGGCTCACCCGGCTGCGCAGCTCGGGGACGGGAATTCGGCGGATCGGCACCCCGTCGAAGAGAATCTCCCCTCTGGTGGCGTCATAGAAGCGCATCAGCAGGGAGATGATGGTGCTCTTTCCCGCCCCCGTCGCGCCCACGATGGCCACCCGCTCCCCCGGCCGCGCGGCAAAGCTCACGCCCTTGAGCACCCACTCGTCGTCGTCCCCGTAGCGGAACCACACGTCGCGGAACTCGATCTCGCCGCGGCCCGGCGCCCGCAGGTGCAGCGGCTCCGGATCGTCCACCACCTCCGGCTGCGTGTCCATCAGCTCGAAAATGCGTTCGGACGCCGCCATGGCGCTCTGCAGGATGTTGTACTTCTCCGACAGGTCCTGGATGGGGCGAAAGAAGCGCCGCGTGTACTGGAGAAACGCCGCCACCACCCCCACCGTCATCGTCCCCCGCAGCGTCTCGCCCCCGCCGTACCACAGGATGAGCGCCAGCGCGACGGCGGTCAGCACCTCGATGACGGGAAAGAAGAGCGCGTAGTAGGTGATGGAGCGCAGGTTGGCTTCCAGGTGGTCCGCGTTCACCTGCTTGAACCGCGCGAGCACCGGCGCCTCGCGGCCGAACAGCTGCACCACGCGAATGCCGCTGACGTGCTCCTGCGTGAAGGCGTTGATCCGCGCCAGGCGCACGCGGATGTCGCGATAGGCGCGGCGGATGAGGTCACGGAAGAGGAAGGTGGCGATGGCGACGAACGGCAGCACGGTGAACGTCACCAGCGCCAGCCGCCAGTCCAGCTGCACCATCATCCCCACGATGAACAGCAGCGTGAACACGTCGCCAAAGATGGTGACCAGCCCCGACGAGAACGCCTCGTTCAGCTGCTCCACGTCGTTGGTCACCCGCGTCATCAGCCGCCCGACGGGGTTCTTGTCGAAGTAGCGCAGCGAAAGCCCCTGCAGGTGCGAAAAGATCTCGCCGCGCAGGTCGTACATCACCCGCTGCCCAAGCCACGCCGTCAGCAGGGTGTGCGCGTACTCGGCCAGGAACGCGAGGACGAGGGAGCCCATGTACAGAGCCACCAGCGTGCCCAGCAGCCCGGCGTCCTTGCCCGGAATGGCGCGGTCCAGCGCCACTTTCGTTAGATACGGCCCCGCCAGCTCCAGCGCCGCCCCCGCGAACAGCAGGATCAGCGAAACGGCCACCTGCAGCTTGTAGGGCCGCAGATAGCCGACCAGCCGGCGCAGCAGCCGTGCGTCCGGCTTGGCGTCGAGCTCGTCCTCGTGTTCGTGCGCGCCGCTCACGCGCCCCCGCCCTCGCGCGTGCGCGCGAAACGATTGTCCTGGAGATCACCCTGCATGGGCCAGAACGTAGCCGCCCCGCGCCAGCCCGGCAACGTGGGTCGACGCGACGAATTCTGTGGATGCCGATCGAAATCTGTTGGTTCCCTGGGTCTGAGAGGGTGTTGCCGAACCGTCCCAAATGTTGACTTCCTGAGGGAGGCACCACGCCGTAACCTGAAGCTACGATGCAGCTTGGTGCCGACCGAAGGACCTCGCCGGCACAACCGGGAGGCCGGCTCCCGATGCTCGCCGGCTGGCCTCACAGCGGCGGAGAGGAGATCCTTCGATCGCGCGCAAGCGCTTGTGTTTATTGAGGGTTACGTGTGGCGCTCCCTCAGGAAGTCAACACTTCGGTGGAGGTTTAGCAACACCCTCTGAGGGAGGCGCCGACCGAAGGATCTCGCCGACACACCCCGGGGGCTGGCTCGACTCAGCCCCCGGCAATGCAGGGCTCACAAGATCGCGCATCAGGGGATCCGAACATCTAGGTCCGGTGAGGGCTTCAACGAGCATCCAGCGCACGATCCACCCTCCCCGAAAAAATGCGGATGGCCCCCTGCCGCGCTTCCACCCCTCTGCCGTTCCCGACGGCTTCGGCGGACGCGAGTGGTAAACCGTTTGCCGCACATGGAGTTAACAGACTCGGCAAGAAGTCGGTCCTCCGCTGGCCCCGTTGACTCCGTGTGAGGCCATTCGCTTCGTCGAGCGGAAGAAATCCAGCAGCCACGCCATTCCAGACGCTGGCACCGTCGCAGATGCACGGCCGGGGCGTCGTTGACAACTTCTGGACCCGCGCCTAGCTTGGGCTTCTCCCCGTGTTTCCTGCTCCACCGTCGCGCGCCCCCCGGTCAAACGCATGACGTTCGCCGCCCCCCCAGGCAGGCCGCCGCGCCGCGCGCGTGCCGCAGTCCTGTCCCTCGGCGCAGTCGCGCTGGCCGCCGCGGCCGCGTGCGCAACCATGGGTGGGGGGAGCGACAACCTGGTGCTGGGACTGGCCGTGCCCCTCACGGACGGCGCGGGCGCCCCCGACGTGTACGGCGTGCGGTCCAGGATGGGCGCCGAGCTGGCCGTGGAGGAGCTGAACGCCGCCAACGCGTTCGGCGGCCGCACGCTGGCCCTGCGCATCGTGGACGACAAGGGAGATCCGGCCGCCGCCATCGCCGTGGCCGACTCGCTGGTGCGCGACCCGGCCGTGCTGGCCGTCGTCGGCCACGTCTACTCCGGCGCCACCATCGCCGCCGCGCAGCAGTACACGGGCCATCTCCCGGCTGTGGCCACCAGCGCCACCAGCCCGGAGATCAGCAAGCTGGGCGGGTGGATCTTTCGCGTGGCCAGCAGCGACTCGGCCAACGCCGTGGCGCTGGCGCGGGCGGCCAACGGCATGGGGCGGCGCATCGCCGTCCTGTACGCCAACGACGACTACGGCCAGGGGCTGGCCCGCAACTTCGTCAGCGCGTTGCGCGCGGCGGGGGGCGGCATCGCCGCCATGGACCCGTTCCTGGACGACACCGACGACTTTCGCCCCTACCTGCAGCGCATGAAGGCGCGGGGCGTCGACCTCGTCTTTGTCGCCGGGCTGCAGGATCCCGCCGCGCGGGCCATCTCGCAGGCGCAGGAAGTGGGGCTGGCCGCGCGCTTTCTGGGCGGCGACGGCATCGAGGGGCTGGCGTCGATGGGCGCGCGCTACGACGGCACCGCCGTGGGCGTGCTGTTCCACGCGCAGATGTCCGATTCGGCGCGCGCCTTCGTGCAGCGGTACCGGGCGCGCTACAAGGAAGACCCCGACTCGCAGTCGGCGCTGGCCTACGACGCCGTGCGGCTGCTGGCCCGGGCGCTCCAGGCCGGGCACCGCGACCCGGCGAGCATCCGCGGCTGGCTGGAAGGGGTCGGCGCGGCCAGGGGCGGCTCGCCCGCCTTCGAGGGCGTGGCGGGGAGAGTGGCATTCGACCAGAACGGAGATCCGGTGAACAAGCGGTTCACATTGGGAGTGATCCGGGGCGGCGGCATCGTGCTGCCGGAGGCGGGCCGATGAGCGCGGCGTGGAGCGGGCCCGGGCGCAGCGGGACGTTCGACACCCTGCGCAACCGCCTGCGCGCGGGCGCGGCCATCATCGTGGTGCTGGTGCTCATCGGCGCCGCCGTGGCGGTGTGGAGCCTGAACCGCATCTCCCGCGACACCGAGAAGCGCCTGACGGACCTGCGCACCAGCAGCGAGATCGGCACGCAGCTGGAGTCGCTCATCCTCAACCAGATCGCGGCGGGCGAGCGCTACCTGGTCACCCCCGACGCGCAGTTCCAGCAGCAGTACGCCGAGTACGGCCGCCGGGCCCACGAGCAGCGGCGCAAGTACAAGGACCTCAAGGACCTGACCACCGCCGAGCAGCAGAAGATCACGGCCGTGGAACAGTCCCACCAGCGCATCGAGGTGGAGTACGCGCTGGCCCACGCGCAGGTGGACGTGGGCGACCGCGAGGGCGCCCTGCGCCGCGTGGCCGCCGTCCGTCCGCAGACGGCGCAGCTGGAGGAGTCCATCCGGGAGATCGGCGCCACGCAGGCCGAAAAGGTGTCCGGCGCGGCCGCGCAGATGCGCCGCGAGACCCGCCGCTGGGAGGGGATCCTCCTCCTGGTCGCGCTGATCGCCGCGGCCGTCACCGCGGGGCTCATCTACATCGCCCAGCGCTTCTGGATCCAGGCGCCGCTCGACCGGCTGGCGCTGAGCGCGCAGCAGCTGGGCGCCGGCGACCTGCGCCAGCGGATGAACGGCGACCAGGGGGGGATGACGCGCGAGTTCTCGGCGCTGTCGGCCACCTTCGACCAGATGTCCGGCCAGCTGCGCACCATCGTGGGCGAGACGGTGGGGACGGCCGAGCGCATCAGCAACTTCGCCTCGGACCTGTCCAGCATCTCCGAAGAGGTCGCGGCGTCCAGTGGCGAGGTGGCCACGGCCATGGTGGGGATCGCCAGCGGCGCCGAGAGCCAGTCGCACGGGCTGCAGGCCACCCGCGAGGCGCTGGAGGAGATGGGGCACCGGTCCACGGAGATCGTCAACTCCTCGCAGATGGTGAGCTCGCTCTCGCAGCAGATTCACCTGGTCGCCGCGCAGAGCCGCGCCGAGGTGGGGAGCGCGCTGCAGAGGCTGCTGGAGATCCGCGGCGTGGTGACCGACAGCGCGGCGCGGGTCACGGAGCTGGAGCAGGCGTCCATCCAGATCGACCGCTTCGTGGAGACCATTACCGCCATCGCGCGGCAGACCAACCTCCTGGCCCTCAACGCGGCCATCGAGGCGGCGCGGGCGGGCGAGCACGGACGCGGCTTTGCGGTGGTGGCCGAAGAGGTGCGCAAGCTGGCCGAGGGCTCGGCGCGCGCGGCCAACGAGGTGGCGCAGAACGTGTCCGGCATCCGCACCCGCATCAGCGACGTGGTGCAAACCATGAGCCGGGGCACGGAAAAGGTGCAGGATGTGGAGGAGGTGTCGCGCGGCGCCGACAGCGCGCTGGAGCAGATCCTGGCCGCGGTGGACGGAGTCCGTCTAGCCGCCGAACAGGTGGAAGAGGCCGCCGCCCGCAACGCCGCCGCCATGGAGGGAGTGGAGGCCGCGCTGACCGAGGTGTCGGGCACCTCCGAGTCGCACGCCGCCAGCGCCGAGGAGGTGAGCGCCGCCGCCGAGGAGCAGAGCGCCGCCACGCAGGAGATGTCCGCCAGCAGCGCCGAGCTGCTGCACGCCGCGGAGCGGATGCGCGAGCTGGTGAGCGGGTTTCAGACGTAAGGGCGGTACGAGGGTACGAAAGTACGTTTGCAGGATGATGCGATGAGGCCCGCTCCCCGTTTGTGGGGGCGGGCCTTTTTGCGTCGGGGTTGAGACGAGAGGAATCTTGGACCCGCAAAGCACTTGAGCTAAACTCCATCCGGCTACCCAGCCGCCGCATCAAATGCCTACCTGGCGTTTTCGCACTCCCTTCCCGTCAGGAGATTTGTTCATGGGCCCCGTAAAATTCGTTCTCCTGCTGATCGCCTTAGCCGGACCGACGGCGGATCTGCACGCCCAAGTGCCTGCTGCACAATCGGACACCTCCTTCTTGGACACCTCACCTGCGTCTCTGGATTCCCTGGTCGCATCCGACGATAGCGTCGCACTCATCCCTCCGTCTACAGATGGTGCGTCCCGGCAGCCAAATATTACCGATCAAACTTCCGCAGCATCCGACTCTGCCGTTGCCGGGAAGGTGCGGGCAGGGAACTCGATCACCATCGAGAAGGACGGCAAGGTGGAGCTCGCCGGTTTTCCAGATTGGGCGTGGTACCCTCTCATGTCACTTCTGGTAATCAGCATCGGCGCTCTACTGTACAGGTTTTTCTTCACCCGCAGTAAAACAAAAACAGCCCGCCCGAATACTTGGCTGCCAGTTCTGGTCGCCCTGCTGGCCGGCCTTGCGGTCGGCTCCTGGGCCGCGTGGCAAATCGCCGAACTCGCCGTGCGGCGCTCCGTTGAGCCCGTTGAAACCACGAGTTCGCCGCAAGTACGGAAGCAAGAGCTCGCCACGTCCAGCGCTGCAGTCGACGACAGTGACTCGCTTTCACCATCCTATCGGTGGGACGACGGGGAGGGGAGTGTTCGTGCTCAGCAAGGGCCGGCGCAGCGAGCTACCGACGTGCCGGATGCTGCCTCAGCGGCGAGCGTCGGGGCGTCGTCCACGCTTTTCGGCGTTGCCATTGCAGGGCTCCTAGTTCTCCTGATGGGTGCTGAACTCATCTGGTTATATGGCATCCACTCACGCCGGCTGGAGTCGGCGCAACTGCGTGATCTCGGCAGCGGGCCGTACACCGCAGCACTGACGGAGAAAGCGCTCGAACTGGCGACATCAACGAAGGAGCCCCGGATCAGAGATCTCGCGCGTTACGTGACTACTGCAGCACAAGCCGGCAAGCTTGATGCAGGTAGGGCCCATGTCGTGGGAGAGGATCTCCAGAGTTGGGTCGATCAGCCCGGCCGTGCACCTCTACCTGAAGAACTCGCGCTTCTGGATCTCCTGCATCTACACTCCCGATTCGTCCGCCAATTGGGATAGCCATCGAAGTGCGACGGACGGATGGGGGCAGCCTCACCACCGACCACGCGTAGCCGATTTTTGAAATTTCTCCTGGCTGGATCCCTTTGCTTCAGCGGGCGGGGTGAGAGCGAGTCCAGGCTTGAGGGCAGTGCGAAAGTACGTTGACAGGTGAGCTCGATGGGGCCCGCCCCGGGATTTCGGGGCGGGCCTTTTCGCGTGGGGGTGGATGCGGATCGATGCGGTGCGACGGGCATCGAACTGCGTCCGCGGGGTGCCCCTCCCCCGGCCCCTCCCCGTTCGTTCCTCACGGAGAGGGGAGAATTCGATCCCGCCCGATCGGCTATGGAGCGGGGTCGCGCTCGTGGCTGTCGGCTACAGTCCGCGCAGGCAGACTTCGTGAATCTCCAGCCGCGGTTTTCAACCGCCGGGACGGGACCGGTCGCGCGCGCTGGCTGCGGACGCACCGGTGCCCGGGACGCCGAACACACTGGGCCGCCAGGTCCGGAGGATGTTCGCGGGCCTGGGCGTGCACCGCGCTGGCCCGAACACTGGCGCCGCCAATCCGCGAAGGCGGATTTCGTGTAGTGGTTGCAGCGAATTCATTCGCCCTTGCAACGCCGGCGGCACGATGTCAGCCGCAATCTCTTCGGACGCTTTCCTGTCTTCCTTCCCTATCTCCTTCCCTCATCAACACGTAACGGAGATGTCACCCATCTGGCGCACTTCTCGCTCTCAGATTGAGCAAAAGGCGCGGGATCAGGCGCCTTTCTCGATACGCACGGCACACGACGGACAGGCCCGGCGGCAGGCGCATGGCGCACCGCGGGGCGGCCGGACGACCCCGACGCAATGCTCAAGACGGTAGCGCTTCGGTTTGGCGCGGATGAAGACGATACGCCGCTGCGGTTCACGCCCGGGCCCATGACCGTGTTCGTGGGGCCCAACAACTCGGGCAAGAGCCTGGCGCTCCGCGAGATCGAAGACTTCATCGAGACCGGCGGCGACTCGCTGCGCCACATCGTGCGGCGGCTGGAGCTGCTGCTGCCGCCGGACGACGAGGTGGAGGACATGGTGCTCTCCCGCGCCGTCGGCGACGGCGACACGGAGGGCTCCGTGCGCGTGCTGCGCCTGCGCCACGCCGGCGAGCACTGGCGCCGCCGCGCCACCGACGTCGCCGAGCCTGTCGTGGAGCAGGTGGTGGACCTCCACGCGCTGCTGCAGACCCTGGCCTACTCCGAAAACCCGTCGGACGAGGACCTGGAGCGGCTGTGCCGCGACTTCCTGGCCCTCTTCACCCT
>DASTVC010000019.1:0-3537 GCA_035759295.1 Longimicrobium sp.
AGTGCCTGCAGCGGCACCTGGGCGACCCGGGCACCCAGCCTGGGATCGCGGGCGTGTCGCGCCTGCTCTTTCCCGCCGGCGACGCGGGCGGCTCGCCGCCGGGCACCGTCGTGCTCGACGTGGTCAGCGAGCTCTTCGCGCTGCCGATTCCGTACGCGTGGGACCTGGCGTCCGTATCCACCGAACTGCAGCCATCCGAGGGCGCCGCCGTGCACCGGCCGCGCGCGGACTACGGCTGGCCGCTCAACAGCCAGGTCGCGTACGAGCGCATCCACAACGTGTGGCGCGACCGTCCGTATCGCGCCAACGGCGAGGAGCAGGCGCCGTGGGAGGTGGAGCGCGAGATCGAGCGGACGGTGCGCAGCAAGCTGCAGGCGATGGATTCCGTGATCCACGCCATCCGCGAGGCCGCGGCCAAACGGCGCGACCCGGTGCTGCGCATGGAGGCGGCGTTCGCGGCCGCGGCGGACGGCAGCGGCGACGCCATCCCCCACGCTACGCTGGAAAAGCTGCGCCTCTTCACCCTGGCCGAGGCGGCGGAAGAGGCCGTCGCCATCCGCCAGCTGCACGCGCTTCCCACGCAGGACCGCGCCCGCCGCTTCGAGTGCATCAGCGGGCTGAACAAGGTCGAGACCCTGGCGAACGGCCACGTGGTCTTCGAGTTCGACGAGGCGTGCCGCGAGGCCAAGTTCCGCCCCGGCGACTTCGCGCTCGTCCTCACGAATGACGACGGGCGCACGCTGGGCGAGACGGACAGCCGCGCGTGGCTGCGCCGCAAGCTGATGGTGGAGCTGATCGACTACGACCTGGCCGCCCATCCGCCGCGCGTAACGCTGGCGTCGGACAACAGGTGGGAGACGCTGGAGAAGGGGAAGCTCAACGGCCGGCCCATCCTGGACCTGGACCGCGTCTGCGTGCTGGACCGCGCTTCGGTGGATTTCACCACCCGGCGCGTGGTCGCCACCCTGCGCGCGCTGGCCGGCGGCGCGGGCGAGGCGGACTTCGTGATGGGGATGCTGGGCGGCGCCGTCCCCGACGGCTGGCTGCGCCCGCTGGACGCGGATACGGCGTGGGCGGATACGCTCGCGCCGGCGGAGGATCGACTGGATCGGTCGATCCTGAACGCGGAGCAGGCGGAGGCGTGGCGCGCCGCGTTCGACCGCACCGTCTCCGTCGTCTGGGGCCCGCCGGGGACGGGAAAGACGTACCTGCTGGCGTGGCAGCTCATCGGCGTGGCCGCGGCGGCGCGGCGTGAGGGGCGGCCGCTGCGCATCCTCGTCAGCGCGGCCACGCACCGCGCCATCGTCAACGTGCTGTCGCGCATCGACCGGGAGCTGCAGGCGGCGGGCATTCCCTCGCCGCTGCGCGCGGTCAAGCTGGCGGGGCGGGGGAGCGAGGCGGATGCGGACCTGGCGGGCTCGTCCGTCGACGTGATCCGCGACGAGGACCTCCCCTCCGTGCTCGCCGCGTCGGACGGGGACGGGCTGCCGGTCGTCGTTGGCAGCACCGTCTGGTCGCTGTGGAAGCAGATGCGGGCGATGAACGGCGCCGCGGCGGAGGAGGACGAGGACGCCGACCCCACGCTCCCCATCCGCCCCCTGTTCGACGTGATCGTGATTGACGAGGCGTCGCAGATGAAGGTGCCCGACGCCCTCGTCGCGCTCTCGTCCATCCGCCACGGTGGCCGCGTGATCCTGGCGGGCGACGACCGGCAGCTGCCGCCCATCCTGCACGGCCGCTATCCGCGCGAGGACACCCTCTTCGGCAGTGCCTTCGCGCACTTCGCCGAGCGCTTCGGGCGGTTCCAGTTGCGCGAGAGCCGGCGGATGAACCGCGCGCTGGTCCGCTGGCCGCGGCGCCTGTTCTATCCCGGCCTGGTGTCGATGGATCCGCGCCGCCGCCTTTCCCTCGCGCCCGACGCGGTGGATCTCTCCGATCCGCTGGATGCTCTGCTGTGGGAGGCGTTCCTGGCCCCGGACGAGGCGGTCGTCTTCTGCACGTACGAGGGCGTCCGCGCGACGGCGCGAAACGCGGTGGAAGCGTCGCTGGTGGGGCGGATCGCGCGGCTGGCGCGGGCGGGGATGCTGGATCCGGCCACGGGCGAGCGCTACACGGCGGAGGCCTTCCGCTCGCATGCGCTGGCCGTCATCTCGCCGCACCGCGCGCAGAACAGCGCCATCCTGGGCGAGCTGGTGGCCGGCGGCTGGCCGCGCGAGGAGCTGCCCGTGGTCGACACCGTGGAGCGCATGCAGGGGAACGAGCGCGAGCTGATCCTGGTCTCCTACGCCGTCGCGGACCGCGAGTACGCCGAGCGCGAGGCGGAATTCCTGTTGAATCCCAACCGGTTCAACGTGTCCATCACCCGCCCCCGCTCCAAGCTCATCGTCTTCATGAGCGAGGACGTCCTGCGCACCGTCCCCCAGGACGAGGAGGTGATGACGGAATCCACCGCCATCAAAGGCTACCCCGCCCACTTCCAGAACCCGCCGCGCGAGCTCGACTACCCCGCGCCCGGCGGCAAGACCGTGCGGCTGCGGGTGCGGACGGGGCAGGTGTGACTCAGGCGGCGGACTTTGCTTCGTGATCCTGGATGATGCCGGCGATGGCTCTCAGCGCGCGGTTCACGGAGTCGGAATCCGGGAACATCGCCGCCACATCCGCATCGAGGCGGACCAGGTTGGTGCCCGCTGCGTACCGTGCCGCATACTTGCCGCGTACGCCGCCCTTCAGGCTGTACTCGGGCAGGATCTCGTCGTCCGGGATAATGGTGGGATCGTTCATCTCACGTACCTTCTTCGTATTCGCGCCGCTCACGTGCGGTCACCAGCCGTGCGCTGATGATGCGGATCGCCGTGCCCCGGTCCGTGTGCATCACCGCAAGCAGCCGGCCTCGGTCGGACCGTCCGAACAGGATATACCGATCTTCATCGGTCGAGTGCCGCGTATCGGGAATGGAAACCGAGAGTGGATCGCCGAACGCGGTCCCTGCTTCCGGGAACGTGACACCGTGCTTGTGTTCGTTGGCCGCAGCCTTGTCCGGATCCCACTCGAATTCCAGTTCCATGCAGCAAGGTACAGAGGGATGATTTCTCGCGCCATTCTCTCACAAATCCCGTCACCCGGCAGCTTCGCGACTGATGTCCGTTGATCAAAACACCCCCGTGTGGGACGATGGCGCGTGGGCGCCGCTGCCGGCGCTCGAGGGCGACGCATCCGCCGACGTGTGCGTGGTGGGGCTGGGCGGATCGGGGCTCACGTGCATCGGCGAGCTGCTGCGTCGCGGCGTGCGCGTCATCGGCATCGACGCGGGGCAGGTGGCGGGCGGGGCGGCGGGGCGCAACGGCGGCTTTCTGCTGGCGGGGACGTACGACTTCTACCACGACGCCGTCCAGCGGCACGGGCACCATCGCGCACGCCGCATCTACCGGCTCACGCTGGACGAGGTCGAGCGCATCGCGGCGGAGACACCGGAGGCGGTGCGGATCACCGGGTCACTGCGCATCGCGGACAGCGACGAAGAGGCGGAGGACTGCCGCC
>DASTVC010000020.1:0-8427 GCA_035759295.1 Longimicrobium sp.
ACGAGGTGCGCCTGCGCCGGCACCACCTGGCCAGGTGGGGAAGCTGGGTGGGCTCGCTGTCGCAGCAGGTGGCGCCGCGCGTGCTGGCGATGTTCATCTTCCTGGCCGGCGCGCTCCTTCTGCTCTCCGGCGCCACGCCCACCGAGGCGCACCGGCTGGCGTGGATCGACCGGCACGTGCCGCTGGTGCTGGTAGAGGCGGGGTACCTGATCGGCTCGCTGGCCGGGGTGGGGCTGCTGATCGTCTCGCACGGCGTGGCGCGGCGGCTGGACATCGCCTACGTGTTCGCGGCCACCTGGCTGGCGCTGGGGATCGCCGCGTCGCTGCTCAAGGGCGCGGACTATGAGGAGGCGGCGCTGCTGGGGGCGCTGCTCCTGGCCCTGCTGGCCAGTCGCCCCGCGTTCGACCGCAAGGCGGACTTCTGGGCCGCGCGCTTCTCCGCGGGATGGACGTTCGGCGTGGTGGCCGTCGTGGGCGCGGCGGTGTGGCTGGGGTTCTTCGCCTTCGAGCACGTGGAGTACAGCGACGAGCTGTGGTGGCGGTTCGCGCTGAACCAGGACGCCCCCCGCGCGCTGCGGGCGACGATGCTGGCGGTGGTGCTGATGCTGGCGTTCGGCGTCCTGCGCTTCCTGCGCCCCGCTCCCCCGACGCTCACGCGGCCCACGGAGGAGGAGCTGGACGCCGCGCGGCCGCTGATCGAGACGCAGAAATCCACCGTTCCCTACCTGGTCTACCTGCGCGACAAGACGCTGCTCTTCAGCGAGGACGGCCGCGCCTGCCTGATGTACGCGGTGCACGGCCGCACCTGGGTGGCCATGGGAGATCCCGTGGGCGATCCTCGTTCGGTGACGGGGTTGATCCGCCGCTTCTTCGAGCTGTGCGACGACTACGGCGGCGTTCCCGTCTTCTACCAGGTGGGAAAGGACCGGCTGCACCAGTACGCGGACTTCGGGCTGGCGTTCGCCAAGCTGGGCGAGGAGGCGTGCGTGGACCTGCACGGCTTTTCGCTGGACGGGGCGGACAACAAGCCGTTCCGCCTGGTCCTGAACCGCTTCGGCCGCAGCGGGATGACCTTTCGCGTGGTGCCGGTGGAGGAGGTGGATGCGCTGATGCCGGCGCTGCAGGAGGTGTCTGACGCGTGGCTCAAGGAAAAGCGGACGTCGGAGAAGGGGTTCTCGCTGGGCTTTTTTGCCGCCGACTACGTGCGGCGCTTTCCCGTGGCGGTGGTGGAGGAAGAGGGGCGCATGGTCGCGTTCGCAACGGTGTGGCCGGGGCCGCAGAAGGCGGAGCTTTCGGTGGATTTGATGCGCTACCGGCCGGACGCGCCGCGCAACGTGATGGAGGCGCTGATCCTGAACCTGATGCTGTGGGGGAAGGGGGAGGGGTACGCCCGCTTCAACCTGGGGATGGCGCCGCTTTCCGGGCTGGAACCCTCGCCCGTGGCGCCGGTGTGGACGCGGATCGGCAACTTCCTTTTCCAGCGCGGCGAGGCCCTGTACAACTTCCAGGGGCTGCGCACCTACAAGGACAAGTTCCACCCGTCGTGGGAGCCGCGCTACCTGGCGTACCCCGGCGGGCTGGCGCTGGCCCGCATTACGGCGGACGTGTCGGCGCTCATCGCGGGCGGGTACCGCGGCATCTTCCGGCGGGGCAGGGGCGGCGGATGATCCGCATCGCAGGGCTGACGATGTTTCTCCTGGCGGTGGGGAGCTGCACGGCGTGCAGCCGCGTCCGCATCCCCGAAACCCCCGGCGTGGAGGATGGACGGATGCACTCGCTCCCCCTGCGCGCGCTGCCCGCCGCGGAGGGCGGCACCGGCGGCGCCTTCGCCATCGTGCTCACCGGCGACGGGCCCAGCGGGGGGACGGGAAAGCGCGTGGCGGCGGACCTGGCGGCGCACGGCACCCCCGCCGTCGTCTGGCACTCGCTGCGCTACTACTGGAACCCCAAGACGCCGGAGCAGGCCGCGCGCGACCTGGACGCCGTCATCCGCCACTACGGCGAGCTGTGGGGGCGGGAGAAGGTGGTGCTGGTGGGCTTTTCGATGGGCGCGGACGTGCTGCCGTTCCTCGTCAACCGGCTGCCGGACGACACGCGGGCGCGCATTGGCGGGGTGGCGCTGCTGGGGCTGGCGCACGACGCGGTGTTCGAGTTCCGGATCGAGCAGTGGTGGGGAACGTCCAGCGCGCCGCGCTACGCCACGCGGCCGGAGGTGGAGAAGCTGGCGGGGCTTTCCGTGCTCTGCGTGTGGGGACGCGGGGACGAGCTGGCCGCCTGCCCCAGGATGGGAACGGCGCCGGTGACGGTGATCGAGCTGCGCGGCGGGCACCACTTTTCGGGGGACCGGCCGCGGCTGCTGCGGGTGGTGCGCGAGCTGGCGGACCGCGCCAGCGCCCCGCCTGCCGACTAGCACGCACGAAGATTGCACGGAGGCGCGGCGTCCGTCCACCTGGGGCGGGATCACCCTCTCATATCCGGTTGGAGGTGCAGATGAAGAAGCTCTTCGTACTGGCGGCCGCAGCGCTGCTGGCCGCCGCCCCCGCCGCCGCCCAGCAGGCGACGCAGTCCCCCGCGGACGACGCGACCGTCGTGGAACAGGTCGCCACCCCGCAGGCCGACGCGCAGAGCCCCGTCGCGCCGTCCATCTTCGTGAGCCGCGAGGCGATTCAGCAGCGGGTGGCCGCGATGGAAGCGGCGAAGAACGGCGAGAGCGCGCAGATGAACCAGAGCTTCTGGTACCTCGTTGCCGCCATCGCGCTGGGCGTGCTGGTCGCGCTGCTGCTGGTGGACTGAGCCACACCGCACGACGAGACGACACACCGAAGCCCCGCCGCGATTCGTCGCGGCGGGGCTTTCGGACGAAAGTGCGTGAATACGAAAGTACGACGACGGCGCCCGCGGAGTGGGCTCCGCAGGCGCCGTTCACCCGTTCACACCATCACTCCGTCGGATTCGGCGGGCGCTGGGGGCGAACGGAAAAGCCGTGGATCGTCCCCGCGGCGTCGGTGACCACCGTAACGTCGACAATCATCGGGGCCTTGGAGAAGCGAGCGGAGCGGATGTAGACGGTCATCCCGGGCTCCGGCGAGGGGTCCAGGATGCGCTCGGAAACGACCTCGGTCTCGTCGCCGGCCTGCGTCTTGATCTGCGTGGCCATCTCCGAGAAGGCCTGCACGGTGGGGAGGGCCTGGCGCATGTCGGGCGAGAATCGGGCGTACAGGCTGTCCAGCTGCCCCTCGTACAGCCACTGCGTATAGCGCCGGCCCAGCACCATATCCGGCGCGTCCGCCGCCTGTGCATGAAGCGGCGCGGCGACCACGATCGCGGCCGCGAGAATCCATCTGCGAAGTACTGCCATCTTGCCTCTCACACGTTCTGGTGGGATGATGCGGTCTGCCGGCACGCGGACCGGAACGTACGGCGTGCGTCACAAGTTTCACGGGGGGCGAATCTGACCGGGCCAAAGACGCGCGCGCCGTCGCTGATGCGCGGCAACGTGCTGTGGCTGAGCGTGGCGTCGTTCCTGAACGACGCGGCCAGCGAGATGATCTACCCCCTGCTTCCCCTGTTCCTGGCGGGAACGCTGGGCGCCGGCGCGGCGTTCGTGGGCGTGGTGGAGGGCGCGGCGGAGAGCGCGTCGAGCCTGCTCAAGCTGGCCAGCGGCTGGATGGCGGACCGCAGCGGCCGCCGCAAACGGCTCACGGTGATGGGCTACGGGATCGCGGCGCTGGGGCGGCCGCTGGTCTCCATCGCGCTGGTGGGGTGGCACGTGCTGGCGGTGCGGCTGCTGGACCGCGTGGGCAAGGGGCTGCGCACCGCTCCGCGAGACGCGCTGCTGGCGGAATCCGTTCCCGAGGACCGGCGCGGCGCCGCGTTCGGCCTGCACCGCGCGGCGGACCACGCGGGCGCCGTGGCGGGGCCGCTGATCGCCAGCGCGCTCCTGCTGCTTCTGGATGGCGACCTGCGCACGGTGTTCGCCCTGGCCGTGATCCCCGGGCTGCTGACGGTGGCCGTGGTCGCCTGGAAGGTGCGCGAGACGGTGCCCGCCCCGCGCCCCGCCGGCGCCCCCGCGCCGCCGCTGCCGCGCCTGCGCGAGCTGGGGCCGACCCTGCCGCGCTACCTGGGCGTGCTGGTGCTCTTTACCCTCGGCAACGCCTCCGACGCGTTCCTCCTTCTCCGCGCCAGCCAGGTGGGGGTGCCCACGCCCTTCATCCCGCTGCTGTGGGGGGTGCTGCACGTGAGCAAGAGCGCGTGGAGCGTGTGGGGCGGGCGGTGGAGCGACCGGGTGGGCGCGCGCACGGCCATCATCACCGGGTGGATGGTCTACGCCGCCGTGTACGCGGGCTTTGCGTTCGTGGACGCGCAGTGGCAGGTGTGGGCGCTGTTCATCGTCTACGGGCTGTTCTTTGGATTGACGGAGGGGCCGGAGAAGGCGCTGGTGGCGGGGCTGGCGCCGGCGGGGCTGCGCGGCAGCGCGTTCGGCGCGTACCACGCGGCCATCGGGCTGGCGGCGCTGCCGGCGAGCGTGGTGTTCGGCATCGTGTGGCAGTCCGTCAGCTCACAGGCCGCGTTCGGCATGGGCGCCGCCATCGCGTTGGCCGCCGCGCTCCTGCTCCCCCTCGCGCTGCCGTCGCGTCGAGAGGAAACGAGCTGATCTGCCGCTTTGGAGCCGTTGATTTCCCAGGACCACCCGAAGCGTTGATTTCCTGTTCATCGCCGATTCGTTGCACGCATCGCGAGAATCAGTGGCGGGTTTCCATGCGCGACACCGTGTCCCGCACGTCGACCGTCGCGGAGCGCACCGGGCTTTTCTGGGGGTGCCGGGAACGGCAGGCGGACCGAAGCTCGGCAGGGGGCCATCCGCATTTTTTCTGGCAACCCCTTTCCCGCCGCAGCGCCCCGCGACCCACCATTCCGGCTTCACCTGATGCGCGATCCCGCGAACCGTATCCTCGCGCGAACCCCTGCGGGAACGCCTGGCCTTCTCGCAGACCCGGGCTTCGCAAGATCGCGCATCAGGTGTTCGTGGAGGCTGGTTCCGGTGCGCTTGCGGCGGGACGTCGGCGCTCGGCCAAGGACGAGGATGGCGGGATAGGTATCTCCCAAAAAATGCGGATGGCCCCCTGCCGCGCGTCCATCCCTCCGCCGTTCCCGACGCATCCACACACGTGTGGAGCAACCCCGGCCTGCCGCCGTGCCCTGACCCCATCCCACTGCATGGCGGGTCATCCTGCTTCATATCAGAGGGTGACAGGTAGTTTGCAGCCAGGTCGGGGAAGAACCTGATTTCCTGAGGGAGCGCTACGCGGAGCCTGAACGTTCACTACCGCCTGCGCGCGACCGAAAGATCTCCCTTCCGCCGCTGCGGGGCCAGCCGTCGAGTGTCGGAGCTGGCCCCTCGGTGATGCCGGCGAGATCCTTCGGTCGCGCGCAGGCACTTGTGCCGTCGGAGGGTCGACGCGGGCGCTCCCTCAGGAAGTCAACGCTCGGGGGGGAGGGGGTTTTGGCGGGACAGGCACCACCATCCGGCATGACTTCGGCGATCGTCAGTCCGCCGCGTTCTCGACGGCCGCGTGGACGGGGCGGCCCTGGGGGAGGGTGAGGGTGAAGACGCTGCCCTGGCCTTCGGCGCTGCGGGCGGTGAGGTCGCCCTTCATCGCGCGGGCCAGGTCGCGGCTGATGGCCAGGCCCAGCCCTGTGCCCTCCGCCGAGCGGGTGAGCGCGGGGTCTACCTGGATGAAGGGCTCGAAGATCGCCTCCAGCTTGTCCGGCGGAATGCCGCGCCCCGTATCGCATACGTTGATGCGCACGGCGCCGCCCTGCACCTCCCACGAAAGCTCCACCTGCCCCCCGCGGTCCGTGAACTTGACGGCGTTGGAAAGCAGGTTGAGCACCACCTGCTCCATCCGCTCGCGGTCCGCGCGCACGGTGAGCGAAGGGTCGCCGCCGCCGTAGCGGTAGCGGAGGCCCTTGGCGCGCAGCTGCGGCTCCACCAGCGCCTCCACGGCGGAAAGGGTGGCGTTCAGCGGCACGTCGTCCACGTCGTACTGCACCTGCCCCGCCTCGATCTTGGCGAAGTTCAGCACGTCGTTGATCAGCCCCAGCAGGTGCGTCTGGTTGCGGTGGATCTTGTCCAGCGCCTCGCGCTGCGCCTCGCTCACGGGGCCGTGGATCCCCATGTCGATGAGCTGCGTGTAGCCGGCGATGGCGTTCAGCGGGGTGCGCAGCTCGTGGCTCATCGTCGCCAGGAACGCGCTCTTGGCCGCGTTCGCCTCGTCCGCGGCCTCGCGGGCGCGCTCCGATTCCCTGGTGCGCTCCTCCAGGTCCTCGTTGGCGCGCTGCAGCTCGTCGTGCGCCATCTCCATCTCCGCCTGCGCCTCTTCCAGCTCCGCCGTCTGCTGCTCCAGCTGGATGCGCGACTCCTCCGTCTCGGTGTAGAGCCGCGCGTTGTCGATGGCCACCGCCGCGCGCCCCGCCAGCTCCTCCGCCAGCGCCAGGTCCGCGGGAGTGTACGACCGCCCGCTCTCCGCGTGAACGAGGGTGAGCGCGCCGAGCACCCGCCGGCGCACCATCAGCGGCACGCAGACGTACGAGCGCAGGCCCAGGGCCCGGATCATCCGCAGGTGCTCGGGGTCGCGGGCGCCGGCCGTCAGCAGCGATTCGGGGATGTCCTCCATCATCTCCGCCTCGCCCGTCCGCATCACGTGGTGCACCCCTTGCGGCGCCGTGCGGTCGGAGGGCCAGCGCTCCTCGATCTCCAGCGCCAGGCGCACCTTTTCCGGGTCCACGTGCTCCACCGCCAGCCGCTGCACCTCGCCGTCTTCCGTCAGCACGTCTACCGCGCACCAGTCCGCCAGCGTGGGGACGGCCAGGCGGGCGACGGTGCGCAGCGTGATCTCCGTGTCCAGCGACGAGGACAGCACGCGGCTGGCCTCGGCCAGAAAGTCGCGCGCCGCCTCTGCCTGCCGCCGTTCGGTGACGTCGGTCACGGCGCCCACCCACTCGCGCACGCGGCCGCCGGGCTCCGTCACGGGCACGGCGCGCACCGCCACGTGGCGCCAGTCGCCGTCGGCGCGGCGCAGGCGGAACTCCACGTCCATCACCCGCCGGTCGGCCACCGCGTCGCGCCACTCCGCCGCCACGCGCGCCCGGTCGTCGGGATGCACGGACGCGATCCATCCCCCGCTGCCGTACTCCTCCCACGAGGTGCCGGTGTACGCCCCCCAGCTGGCCTGCGGCTCCACGAAGGTGCCGTCCGCGCCGGCCGTCCACACCACCTGGGCGGATGCGACCACCAGCGAGCGGAAGCGGGCCTCGCTGCGCCGCACCGCCTCCGTCTCCTCGTCGCGCGCGCGCAGGCGGCGGTCCACGCGGGTGGTGAGCAGCGTGACCGCCAGCACTCCCAGCGTCCCCGCGATCACCACGGCTGCCAGTCCCCCGGTGCGCAGCACGGAGTCGTCGTGCACCCGCACCGCTTCCGCCACCGGGGTGAAGCGGGCCGCGGCCATCCCGGCGTAGTGGATGGCGGCAAGCGCGCCGCCCATCGCCACCGCCGCGGCGATCCGCTCCCGCTGCCCGCGCGCCGAATCCTCCCCGCGCAGCCGCATGAAGAGCCAGATGATGCCGCACCCCGCCGCCACGGCCACGGCGACGGAGAGCACGACGATCGCGGGGTCGTAGTCGATGCGGCCGGGGATGCGCATGGCCCCCATCCCCGCGTAGTGCATCCCCGCCACCGCCAGCCCCAGCAAGATTCCGGCGGCGATCCGCGCCGAGATGGGGACGGCGGGGCGGCTGGTGACCCACAGTGCCAGCAGCGACGCGCCCATGGCGATGGTCAGCGACAGCAGCCAGAGGGGAACGGCGTAGCTGATGGGGACGGGGAGCCGGTACGCCAGCAGCCCCACGAAGTGCATGCTCCACACGCCGATGCCCAGCGCCACGCTGCCGCCCGCCAGCCACGCCACGCGAAAGCGTCCGCGCGCCGCATTCACCCGCGCGGAAAGCGCCAGCGCGGAGTATGATGCCAGAATGGCGATCAGGATGGAGAACGCCACGAGCGTGGCGTTGTGGCTGCCCTTCATGTTTGTTACGGCACTGCTGGGGAGACGCGGATCCCTGGACCCCTCCAATGCGCAAGAAGGGTTCCCCGTGCGGTGGGTCGTGCGGGTGGATGTGGAGATGGACGAAGGATTCCGTCCACGTCGAAAACCCGCGCGATTTCTCCGGGCTCGCAAACGGCGCGGGGCCTCGGTAGATTGGGGCGAACCCGCGAGTCACCGCATCGTCAGAAACAGGAACGGGAGATGAGCACCGCCGCCGTCCCGCGTCGCCGATCCGCATTCGTCCATCTGTGCCCCGCGCTCGCCGCGGCCGTGCTGCTCTGCGCCTGCGGAGACGGTGGCGGCGATGGAGCCGGCAAGCCGG
>DASTVC010000021.1:0-4802 GCA_035759295.1 Longimicrobium sp.
GTCCGGCACCTCGAAGAACCAGCGCTCGTCCACGCGGTGCACGGTAATGCCGCCGGTGTCGGTGACCGCGCGGGGGGGGATGACCTGCGCGTACGGCTTGGGCGCCGCCGGGCGCGCGCCGCCGCCGCCACCGGAGCCTCCTCCGCCGCCGGAGGGTGCCGCCGCGGGGGCGGAGGGCGCGCCGCCGCTGGGCGCGGGGCCGGTGGCCGGGCGCGGGCCCTTGGGTGCGCACGCGCTCACGGCCACCGCCGCGGCCGCCAGAGAGCCGAACCAGAGTATGCTTCGCACGATGCCGTGGGCTGAAAGGGAGGGATGCCGGACGCGGACGCCCGCGCGCTCTGAATGTGGCACGGCGTTCGGCCGGCCGCGACTGCTAAAAAAGTAGCAAATCGGCAGGGATGGGCGCAACACGCCGCGCATCAGACACGCGTCCCTCGCCGGGCGTTGAGGGATTTTCGATGCGATGTCATTCCAAGCCCGGCCACACTGCCGGCCGCCACGCGTTGAGAATATCGCGATGCGTTGTCATTCCGAGGCCCGGCCGCACTGGCGTTTGCCTACCGCCCCACGGGTTGCAGGGCCGAGGAATCTACTGTCGGCGACCGGGAGGGCAGACGCGGCAGCCCGCTCCGTACATGCGGCCGCGCAACGGCTCGACAGGGCCAGTGCCGGGCGATGAATCAGGCCACCAGCATCCAGAGAGTAGATTTCTCCAGTCGCGCGCCGGGTCTTTCGCCGGGCATGGTTACGCGTGGCGCTCCTTCGAAATGACAGATTCGGGGAGTGTGCTGAACCCCGAGGTCTGGATGCCTACGCTTCTACGCCGCGGACGGTGGCGCGGCGCTCGTCGTCGTCGCGCATCCCCAGGAACTCGCCGACGGCGGCCAGCGACTCGATGTGGTCGCAGAAGATCTTGAAGGTGGCCAGCAGCGGCACGGCGATAAAGGCGCCGGCCACGCCCCACATCCAGAACCAGAACGCCAGCCCCACCAGCAGCGCCACGGGGTTCAGCGCCAGCCGGTGCCCCATCAGCATGGGGCTCACGAAGTTTCCCTGCACCAGGTTGATGGCCAGGAACGCGCCCGGCACCATCAGCGCGTGCCCCACGGTGTCGAACACCGTGAGCGCGGCGATGGTCAGGATGACGGTCATCGTAAGCGCGCCCAGGTAGGGGATGAACTCCAGCACCGCCACCATGGCGCCCCACAGCAGCGGGCTGGGCATCCCCAGCAGCCACATCACCAGCGCCACCACCAGCCCTTCGGCAATGTTGATGGCGGCGGTGGTCAGCAGGTAGGTGGAGATGGAGGCCTCGGTGCGGCGGGCGATCTCCACGGCCTTGCGCTTGTCGCGCAGGGTGGGGAGCACCTTGATGAGCTTCTGCAGGAACAGGTCGCCCGCAGCCAGCAGAAAGTAGAGCAGGATCACCACTTCAAGCGCCGCCGCCACAAAGCGCTGCGTGGTGCCGAACACGCGCGAGATCACGCTCTCGCCCCGCACCACCACCTCCTGCGTCTTTTCCCCTTCACCACCGCCGGCCGCGCTCTGCACCTGCTGGGCGGTGCGGCTGGCGCGCTCCAGCGGGCGCAGCAGCTCGCGCAGCCTGCCCTGCGCCGTGGCCAGCGTCTGCGGGGCGCTGGCGGCCCAGCTTTCCACGGGGCCGCTCAGCTCGTAGCCGGCGAACCCCACGCTGGCCAGCATTCCCAGCACCACCATCCCGGCGCCCAGCGGCGGCCGGATCTTCAGGCGCGCCAGCGCCCGCACCACCGGGCTGAAGAGAAAGCTCAGCAGCAGCGCGACGACGATGGGCAGCAGGAACGAGCGGGCGAAGTACAGGGTGTAGAGCAGCGCCAGCACCGTGAGCGTGGTAACGCCTGCCGAGCGCATGCGCGCGGTGGCCAGGGCGTCGCCGGTTTTCTCCAGGTCCGGCACGGGGGCGTGGCGCTCCACGGGCGTGGCCTGCGCCGTGGGATCCACGTCGGGGGTGAGCACCGAGTCGGCGCCGGGGTCGGGCGGAGGGGTGGCGTCCATGATGGGTGCGTTTTCCGGGGATGCGGTACGGCGCGGCCCACGGGGGGAACGCAGGAGCTGCGCCGCATCTTCCGAACGCGCGCACACCGTCGCAGGAAGTCACGCTCCGGGGTTCGGTGCCACCCCCGATTCTGTCATTTCGAAGGAGCGCCGCGCAAAACCGTCCCCGCGACAAACCCGGCGCGCGACTGAGACTGAGAGTGTGTTCAAGGCTCTCCCCGAGGCTTGATTTCCTGAGGGAGGCGCCGCTCCGAACCTGCTGCTACGAATGGACTTTGGCGCCGACCGAAGGATCTTGCCGGCACAACCCGGGGGCCGGCTTCCAGGCTCAGGTCTCAGCCCTGCGTGGGGCAGACGAGATCCTTCGGTCGCGCACAAGCGGTTGCGTGGCTTCAGGTTTCGCGTGGCGCTCCCTCAGGAAATCAACACGGGGGTATGGTGGCATCTCATCACGTTCACCGCACGCCCCACTCCCAGATGCCGTAGGCGATCTTTCGCTCCAGCGGGTGGCCGGCCTGCTTGAGGGTGAGAGCGATCTGCCCGCGGTGGTGGGACGTGCGAAACCAGATAGCCCAGGAACGCGGCCGCGTGCGGCTTGAAGCCCTTGATGCGCCCGCCACCCTCCACCCCGCGCCGCAGCAGCTCCTCGATCGCCCGCCCCGACCCCTCCAGCGCGGCGCGAAGCCCCTCCGCATCCCCCGCCCCGTCCTTCTCGATCTTGTCGAGACCCGCCATCAGCTCCGGCGCCGCCTGCTTCAGCCACATCAGCCGCACGTTGTGCACGTGCGCGAACTGCTCGCCCACGCTGCGCCCCCTGGACGCGGAGACGGCCGCCAGCGCCTCCGCCGGCACCGCCGCCAGCAGGTAGCGGTTGATGCGGTCGTGGATGCGCCACGTCTCCAGCACCTGCTCCGCCAGCTCCTCGCTCATCTTCGATCTCCGGGTGAATCCGCCGCCGGCCGCGCGTCGTCCGGGTGGGTGATGGGACGCGCGCGCGTCCACCGCTGCCATCCGCTGAACGTCTGGGCCGCGAACCAGTAGCGGGGCGGATTGGTCTTTCGCCAGAACACCGTTTCGCGTGCCAGCAGCGCGTTGCCCAGCGCCGGATCAGGCGGATGGTAGCTCGCCTCACCCCCCGCGTCTTCGTCCGGGCGCGGCGTGCGGAAGCGCCACTGCGCCAGGTGCAGCGTGGTGTCGGACGCCAGCACCAGCGTTCCCTCGATCTGCCCCGTGCGCCCCATGCGCTCGCGCGGGCAGAAGGCGATCGTCAAGCCGTCCGCGGCCAGGTGGACGATGGAAAAGGTGTGCGCCGCGCCGAAATGCTCGCCCGTAAAGTCCTGCATGGTCCCGCCGTCCAGCGCGCGGTACGACCAGTAGGCGGTGCGATCGCCGACGCCGCCGGCCGCGGAGGTGGCATAGCCGGAAAGGCGCATGAACGCCGGATGCGCGACGACCAGCGCCCCCGTCGTCCACCCGGCGCTCACCCGGCCGGCCGCGGGATCCAGGGCGTCCGCCTTTGCCCCCGTGCCGCTGCGCGATTCCAGGAATCCGAAGACGAACACCGAGTCCGCATCCGGCTGCCAGTACCGGGCGCGCATCCGCTCCCAGAGCGCACGTGCCCGCGGATCTTCGCGGTTGGGGCACGGGGGACGCCGGGTTGCGGCGACGGAGAGCGGCTGCAGAAGCACCGGCTGGGCCTCCATCCGCACCACCAGCGCCGTGTCCGCGGACGCCAGCGGCACCGTCCGCGTCTGCATCCCCATCCGGCGGACGGTGAGCATCAGCCCGTCGTCCGCCCGCACGCTCGCGATCCGAAAGCCGCCGCCGGCATCCGTCTCCGCCGCGCCGGCGGGCCGCGCATCTATCCACAGCTCCACGATGGCGCCCGCCACCGGCCGGTCCGCCGCATCCACCACCCGCCCCCGCACCTGCGCGGGCGCCGGCAGGGCGGCGAATGCGGCGAGGATGGCCGATACGAGCAGCGCGGACCGGGTGCCGGGGATCACGCGAAACGGCATGTCAGCGTATGCCGATTCCGAGCTGTTCGAATCGCCGCCCGGAAACGATGTACCGCCCCCCGCCCGCGACGTACGGCTCTGGAAGAACCAGCCTGCCAGGAAAGCGTGCGTCCTGGGCACGGTAGATCCGGAAGTGGATGGTATCCCCATTCGTCGAAGTCGTGCGCGCCGCATACCACTTTGTGCCGCGCGTGTATCGTCCCGTACTCAGCGAGTCGGCCCTGGCGCGCGTAACCGCCCGTTCCAGCGCGCTCCCCTGCCGCGCCAGCCGTTCGATCGGCATCGTGCCGCGCGTCTCGGCCCGCAGGTAGTTGTACGTGAACCCGGCGGCGAACAGCCAGCCCAGCAGCAGAACGAACACGGCGCTGACCGTCAGCAGTGCGCGAACGACAGGCCTCGCCCACCGGCGCATCCGCGAGCCCTCGCGTGCCTGCGTCACGCCGGGACGGGCGCGGCGGAGGCCAGGGCGCGGACGGCGGCGAGCGCGGCGTCGTAGTCGGGCTCCTTCATCTGGTCGGCCACGTACTCCGCGTGGGCGATGCGGCCTTCGCCGTCGATCACGAACACGGCGCGCTGCAGCAGCCGCCACTCCTCCAGCAGCACGCCGTAGTCCGTGCCGAACTTCTCGCCGCGGTGCGAGGAGAGAAAGCCGTGGTCCATCCCCTCCGCCGTCTGCCAGCGCAGCAGCGCGAACGGCAGGTCCATGCTCACGGTGTAGAGGACGACGCCCGCCGGAAGCTCGCCAAGCAGCTG
>DASTVC010000022.1:0-2242 GCA_035759295.1 Longimicrobium sp.
CCACGTCGGGCGTGCGCGCCGCCTGGGCTTCAAACAGCGCGTGGATGCAGCGGTCCGCCGGAACCTCTGCTTCGGTCCGGTTCCACTCCTGCACCACCAGCGCGCGCTCCGCTTCACCGAGCAGCTCCAGCCGCGAAAGCCGCACGTCCGCGTCCGCGGCAACCTGCTCCAACACGCGCGCCAGGTGGCCGAGCATGCGGTCGATCGTGCCGCGCTCGAAGAGGTCAGTGCTGTAGTTGAGCGCGCCACGCAGGCCCTCGGGGCTCGCCACGAGCGTCAGGGAGAGATCGAACCGGGCGCTCTCCATCCCCGCTCCGACGCCGCTGACCTCGAGCCCCGGAAGCGCGCGTCCCCCGCCCTCGGCGTTCTGCAGCGCGAACATCACCTGGAAGAGCGGCGAGTGGCTCAGGCTGCGCTCCGGCTGCAGCTCGGCCACCAGCTTCTCGAAGGGCACGTCCTGGTGCGCGTACGCCCCCAGCGTCGCCTCCCGCACCCGCCCCAGCACCTCGCGGAAGCTCGGGTCGCCGGAGAGGTCGGTCCGCAGCACCAGCGTGTTGACGAAGAAGCCGATCAGCTCCTCCACCTCCCGGCGCGTGCGTCCGGCAATGGGGCTGCCGACGACGACGTCCTCTCCCGCGCCGTACCTGCCCAGCAGCACCTGGAAGGCGCCCAGCAGCGTCATGTACAGCGTCGCCCCTTCGCGCCGTCCCAGCGCCTGCAGCCGCTCCACCAGCTCCGGCGAGAGCTCTACCGGCACCGACACGCCCCGGTACGTCTGCACCGCCGGGCGCGGATGGTCCGTCGGCAGCTCCAGCAGCTCCGGCGCGCCCGCCAGCCGCTCCCGCCAGTACGAGAGCTGCCGGTCCAGCACCTCGCCTTCCAGCTGCTCGCGCTGCCACACCGCGTAGTCGGCGTACTGCACCGGCAGCTCCGACAGCGGCGACTCCCCGCCCTCCCGGTACGCCGCGTACAGCGCGGCGAGCTCGCGCCGAAGCACCCCCAGGCTCCATCCGTCGCTGACGATGTGGTGCATCGACAGCAGCAGCACGTGATCCCCGGCACCCAGCCGCAGCAGCGAAGCGCGGAAGAGCGGCCCCGCGGCGAGGTCGAACGGCTGCAGCGCCTCTTCGCCGGCGCGCCGCCGGACCGCCGCCTCGCGATCCGCCTCGATCAACCGCGACAGGTCCTCCACCGGCAGCGTGAACCCGCCGAAGGGCACGATCACCTGCACGGGCTGGCCGTCCGCCTGGGCAAAGACCGTCCGCAGTGAGTCGTGACGCCGGACGATCTCGCCCAGGCTCCGCTCCAGCGCCGCCTCGTCCAGCGCGCCACCCAGGCGCCATGCCACGGGGATGTTGTAGGTGGTGCTCCCCGGCTCCAGGCGGTCCAGGAACCAGAGCCGCTCCTGCGCGAACGACAGCGGCAGAACACCCGTACGCCCGGCCGGCACGACGGGCGGCAGCACCGGCAGCTCCGCGCGGCGCATCTCCTCCACGCGCACCGCCAGCTCCGCCACCGTGGGCCCCTCGAAGAGTGCCCGCAGCGGCAGCTCCACCCCGAACAGCTCGCGGATGCGCGACACCACCCGCGTGGCCAGCAGCGAGTGCCCGCCAAGCTGGAAGAAGCTTTCCTCCACGCTTACGCGGTCCAGGCGCAGCACCTCCGCCCAGACCCCCGCCAGAACCTCCTCCACGGGGGTGCGCGGCGCTACGTACCCTTCCTCCGCCGCCGTCAGCTCCGGCGCCGGAAGTGCCGCGCGGTCCAGCTTGCCATTGGCGGTCAGCGGAAGCGCGTCCAGGCGAACGATGGCGCCGGGGAGCATGTGCTCCGGGAGCCGCCCCCGCAGGTGCTCGCGCACCTCGTCCGCCGCCACCTCGCCGGCCACGTACGCCACCAGCCGCCGGCCCCCCACCGTGTCCTCCCGGACCACGACGGCGGCCTCGCGCACGCCGGGCCAGGCGCGCAGCACGGCCTCCACCTCGCCCGGCTCCACGCGGAACCCGCGGATCTTGACCTGCGTGTCCACGCGGCCCATGAACTCCAGCGTGCCGTCCGCCATCCACCGCACCCGGTCGCCGGTGCGGTACAGCCGCGCACCGGGGAGATACGGGTCGGCCACGAACTTCTCCGCCGTCAGCTCCGGCTGGTTCAGATAGCCCAGCGCCAGCCCCGCGCCGCCCGCGTACAGCTCGCCGGGCACGCCCATCGGCGCCGGCTGCATCCCCGCGTCCAGCACCCGCAC
>DASTVC010000023.1:0-13877 GCA_035759295.1 Longimicrobium sp.
GACATCTGGCGTTCAGAGAATATGTTGCAGTCCCGGAGCGGACACGACCGCAACAAAATCGCGGACCCGCTTTTCCAACGCCTCACCGACGTTCTCGCGTACGCCGCGTAATTTGGCCAAAGTCCAGCTGAGGAAGGCGCCTCGCAAAAACCGTCTTCACGCTCCAGGGCCTGTGCGCCGACCGAAGAATCTTTATCGGGAACGGGCGGGTCCTTCGCGTCGAGGCCGACGTAGCCGACAGGACGGTGCGCCCATCGTAGAGATTCTTCGGTCGGCGCACAGGCAGGGGTGCGACTGGGAGCCACGGAGCGCGCGCCTCTCTCAGAATGACACTGTCCGCTCTATCGGTGCTCCATTTCCGGATTCCGTACGAGCTCCATCAGGAACGGGGGCGGAGGAGCCGAGAACCCTTCTCTGCTCCTCCGCCCCTGTGCCGCGCCCCGTGAGTGCCGTTCGCCGCGCCTGGCTCAGCCGTCGGACGGCGGGCCGCTCATCACCTGGCGCACTTCGATGGGCATGTTCAGCGGCGCGCCGCCGGGTCCGGGCGCCGCGGAGCCCTGCGCGGCGATCTGGTACGCCCGCTCCGGCCCGTTCACGTCCACCATCCAGAACCCGGCCAGGAATTCCTTCGCCTCGGGAAAGGGACCGTCGGTGATCACCGCGCGGCCGTCCTTTCCCGCGCGCACCACCTTCGCCTGGCCGGGCGGGGCGAGCGCCTGCACGCCCGCCAGCTCGCCGGAGGCGGTGAGCCCGCGGTTCATCCGCGTCAGGTAGTCCAGGTGCGCCCGCCAGTCGTCCGGCGGCATGCCCTCGTACTCGCCGGCGGCGTAGGGCACGTTGATCATCAGCAGGTACTTCATGATCCGGCCTCCACCGCATAGGTGGCGATGATGGCGCCCGTGCGGGTGACCTGGCTCTCCACCAGCCGCAGCGTTCGCAGCGCGCCGTCGTCGTGGAACAGGCGCTTGCCGCCGCCGACGATGACCGGGTCGATGATCAGCCGGAGCTCATCCACCAGGCCGTGCGCCATCAGCGTCTGCACCAGCTCCGTGCTGCCGACCACGAGCAGGTCGCCGCCCTCCTCCTGCTTCAGCGCCGCGACCGCTTGGGCGATATCGCCCCGAAGCAGCGTGGAGTTCTGCCACCCGAGCGGCTCCGCCAGCGTGGTGGAGGCCACATACTTGGGCCGCGTGGCCAGCGGCACGGCCAGCACCTGCTCCTCGGCGCTCGCGGTAGGCCAGTGCGCGGCGAAGATCTCGTACGTGCGCCGCCCGAACAGGTAGGCGCCGGCGCCGGTGACGGTCTCCACCACCCAGTTCATGAACGTCTCGTCGGCGAACGGCATGTGCCAGCCGCCGTGCGCAAAGCCGCCGCCGGGGTCTTCCCCGGGGCTGGTGGGGCTCTGCACCACTCCGTTGAGCGTCATCCACTCGCTCACGATCACCTTGCGCATCTCGGTCTCCTCGTCAGGTGGGCGGCCGCGCCGCCCTCGTTTTCCGCGCGAAGCAGCCGCTCGCCGGCGCTTGCATGGAGGAGTCGGAGCGGGTGGCGGCGCGCTCTACATTCTGTGATCGGGAGGATGCCGGGCGCGGGATCCATCGCGCCGAGGCGCCTTCAGCCGGGTTCGATGCAGGGGATGCGGACGAGGGCCACGGTGCCTGCGCTGTTGTGGCTGGGACCCATGTCCCAGTGCTCCATGGCCCTCCCATGGAGCGTGTCGGCACCCGGCCGGGGCGCGATGATCAGCTCGGAACCGCTGTATCCCGTGTGGATCATGATCCGCACGCTGTCGGACGCCGGATGCTTGCCCCAGTACAGAATTGGCTGGCGCCGGTCGTCGATGATGGGGCGGCCCTCCGCGTCCAGCCGTGCCAAGGCCCAGGCCGAGTCGCGGATAAAGCCGCGCAGCGCATCGGATACCGCGGTGGAGTCGAGGCGGAGCCGCGGCGGCGCGAAGTACAGGCTCTTTGTCCTGTGGAGCTCGTAGCAGCCGGCCAGGTCGCGCGGCAGGACCGCGGTCCCCGAGGGCGGCGGGCCCGCGGCCGGCGCTCCGCACGCGGCCGGTGCCAGGATCAGCATCCAGCAGAGCAGAAAGATTCTCATCGGTGTGGGTCGTCTGCGCGTGATGGAGGTGCGGTGGCGCCGGCGGGCGCGCACGGATAGTCTATGCACATGCAAAGCGCGAGCGCATCCACCATCCCCATCGTTCAGACAGAGCGGCTCACGCTGCGCGGCCACACGCTGGCCGACTTCCCCGAGTGCGCGGCGATGTGGGGCGACCCGCACGTTACGCAGCACATCGGAGGGCGGCCGTCTACGGAGGAGGAGGTGTGGGCGCGGGTGCTGCGCTACGCGGGGATGTGGGTGCTGCTGGGATACGGCTACTGGACCGTGCGGGAGCGGGAGTCCGGCCGCTTTGTGGGCGAGGTGGGGCTGGCGGACTTTCACCGCGAGATCACGCCGCCGCTGGGTGACGCGCCGGAGGCCGGCTGGGTGCTGGCGTCGTGGGCGCACGGCCGCGGCTACGCCACCGAGGCCGTGCGCGCCGCGCTCTCCTGGGCCGACGCGCACCTGGCCGCGCCGCGCACCGTCTGCATCATCGCCCCCGACAACGCCGCGTCCATCCACGTCGCGGAGAAGTGCGGGTACCGCGAATGGACCCGCTCCACCTACAAGGGCGACGCCACGATCCTCTTCGAGCGCCCGCGCGCCTGATCCGCGCGATCTTCATCCGGATTCGGAGCGAAATCAGGTTCTGATACATTGGGCTCAGATCGTTCTGCGACCAGAGGAACAACGGAAAAGCATCACGCGGAGACGCGGAGAAACTGACGAGGCGCGAAGACGCGTGGTTGCTCTCTCCGCGCCTCATCAGTTCCTCCGCTCCTCCGCGTGAACTCTTTTTCTTTGCTGCACGCCGGAAATTCCGGGAAATGGTATGACTGCCTTGCGCACGAGAGGGTATCGCACTTCCGGAAACTCGACTATCTTGAAATCTGACGCGTAAGGTACGCGACTTTCGTCCGTCCCCGTGGGGTGCGGGATGCGCGCGTGGGCCGAGGGCGTCGCACACTGGCGGCGCCCGATATTTCCATCCGGCGCGCCGCATTCTACCGCATTCTGACGGCAGGAGGTCGAGATGCGCGTACTCATCCGGAACCCGGTCCGCCCCCTGTGCCGCGCGGCCGCGGCACTCGTCTGCACCGGCGCGCTGGCGGGATGCTCCGACTGGCAGCCGCTGGAGCTTTCCTCCAGGGCCGCTCCCGCGCCGCCGCCGTCGCTGGTGCAGGCGTTCGACTGCACCGCCACCACCGCCGGCACGGTGAGCTGCCGTCCGCCCGCCGCCCACGCCGGGCAGGCTTCGCGGATCGTCTACGGCGGGCAGGGCGTGAACGTGCAGATCACCTCCAGCAACGTGAGCTACAACTCCGGGACGGAGATCTTTCAGTTCGACGTGACGGTGCAGAACCTTCTGAACGAAGCCATCGGCACCCCCGACGGCACCGTCGCCGATCCCCAGGGGATCCGGGTTTTCTTTGCCACCGGGCCCACCGTGACCTCCGGCACCGGCTCCGCCTACGTGGCCAACCCCGACGGCACCGATACCTTTACCGCGCCGGGACAGCCGTACTTTGCCTACGCGGAGATCCTGGCGAAGAACGAGGTCTCGGCGGCCCGGACGTGGCAGCTGCACATCCCCAGCACGGCCGGCAGCTTCTCGTTCACGCTGCTGGTGGAAACGGACGTGCAGTACCTGCTGGTGATCAACGAGGTGCTGGCGAACCCGGGCGGGGCCATTACCGACGCCAACGGCGAGTGGTTCGAGGTCTACAACGCGGGCACCTTTGCGGTGGACCTTCAGAACCTGGTGATCGCCGACTCTGCCTCGACGGGGCGGCGGCCGTACCACGTGATCACCTCGTCGATCCCGGTGCCGTCCGGCGGCTACCGCGTCCTGGGCAATATCACCGACACCACCGGCAACGGCGGCGTACCGGTGGATTATCCGTACGGGTCGGCGCTGCTGCTGGCCAACAGCGTCGACGCCGTAAAGATCTCGCGCGTGTACGGCACCGATACCCTTACGCTGGACCGGGTGGCGTACGCCTCCGCCGCCATCTCGACGCAGAACGGCGTAAGCCGCGAGCTGATCAACCCCGCGCTGGACAACGCCAACGTGGACGGAAGCAACTGGGCCGGCGCCTCCGTCTCGGCCGTGTACGGCGCCGGCGGGCGCGGCACGCCCGGGGCGCAGAACTCCGCCTTCGTTCCCTGAGAGGGTGTTGCTATACCTCTACCGAATTGTTGGCTTCCTGAGGGATCGCCACGCGTAACCTCAATGCACCCAAGTGCTTGCGCGCGACCGAAGGATCTCCTTTCCGCCGCTGTGGGGCCAGCCGGCGAGCATCGGGGCCGGCCTCCCGGTTGTGCCGGCGAGGTCCTTCGGTCGGCACCAACCTCCATCGTAGCTTCAGGTCAGGGCGTGGTGCCACCTTCAGGAAGTCAACGTTCTGGACGGTTTGGCAACACCCTCTGAGGCGGTGGGGCCAGAGCTGCCTCGAGCTGACTTCTTGAGAACTTCCTGAAGTTTTGATTCCCGAAGCAGGTGCCGCACTGCAACCTGGTTCTACGATGCAGCGTGGCGCCGACCGAAGGATCTCGCCGCCAGCACCCGGGGCTGGATTTCGTGCCGTGAAGCCATCCCATGCCGGAGGAGAGGAGATCCTCCGATCGCGCCCAGGCGGTTGTGCGGGTTCGGGCTCTGCGCGGGGTTCCCTCAGGAATCAGGTTCATCGCGGATTTCATTGCACGCCACGCCGGGCGAGAAGCGGTGGCGGCTCACCATGGGGGACACCGTGTCCTGCGCGCGTCGGCAGGGGCGGGGCGCACCGGGCTTCCCTGGGGACGTCGGGAACGGCAGGCAGATCGAAGCGCGGCAGGGGGCCATCCGCGTTTTTTCTGGAACACCTTTCCCGCCGCAGCACCCCGCGGCCCGCCATTCCGGCTTCACCCGATGCGCGATCCCGCAAACCCTCCCCTCGCGCGCACCGTCTGCGGGAACGCCCCCCGGCCCTCTCGCGGGCGCAGGCTTCGCCAGATCGCGCATGGGATGTTCGTGGAGGCCGGCTCCGGCGCGCCTGCGGCAGGAGGTTGGCGCGGGGCTGGGGACGAGGATGGCGGGATCGGTATCTCCCCAAAAATCACCTCGCAGCCCGCCATTCCGGCTTCACACGATGCGCGATCTCGCGAACCTTCCCCTCGCGCGCACCTCTGCGGGAACGCCCCCGGCCCTCTCGCGGACCCAGGCTTCGCCAGATCGCGCATCGGGCGATCGTGGAGGCCGGCTCCGGCGCGCCTGCGGCAGGAGGTCGGCGCGGGGCTGGGGACGAGGATGGCGGGATAGGTATCTCCCAAAAAATGCGGATGGCCCCCTGCCGTGCTTCCCTCCCTCTGCTGTTCCCGGATACGTCCACACACGCGTGGAGCAACCCCCGCCCGCCGCCGTGCCCCCCACACCCTTCCACTGCATGGCGGGGCCTCCCGCCCCTGGAGAGCGCGACGGCGGTTTGCAACGAAATCCGCGATGAACCGGAATTCAACACTTCATACCATTTCTCCTGGTTTCCGTGTGCAGACGGAGGAACCGCGAAACAACATCACGCGGAGGCGCGGAGGAACTGATGAGGCGCGGAGGAGTCTCGATTTTCCCTCCGCGCCCCTCCCTTCACCTCCGCGTCTCCGCGTGAAACCATCTTCCTTCAGTGCACACAGAAATCGGAGAATCGGTATCAGATCAGGCGGCGCGATGCGCAGGTGACTGCCAGCGCGCAAAGGGGCGCCCGGTTCTCCGGACGCCCCTCCGTCTTTCGGGGCCTTCCCGTCAGCTCGTTGCTGTGGGAGAACCGTTCCACGGCCACGCCGGCGGCTTTGCCAGGCCCACGAAGATCACCACGCCGTCGCCGCCGGGATTGCCGTGGTTGGGCTCGAACGCCGTGCGGAAGCGCGGCTTCCAGTTGTTCACCACCCACACGTTCCCCGCCTGGTCGATCTGGCAGCTGGTGGCGCGCATGAGCGGGGTGTAGCACTCCGTGCCGTCCTTGTAGACCGGATCGCCGTTGTGCAGCAGCACCTGCTCGCCCGCGCTGGGGAGCGTGTAGCCGGTGGGGGGAGAAAGGGGGTCGCCGGGGTTCACGCCGGCGGGGCGGGTAGCGGGATTGGCGCCCGCCAGCTGCGAGAGCGACGCGGTGATGAAGTCGCTTTCCAGCCCCATGGCCCCGAAGTTTCCCACCCACACGTGGTCGTCGCCGTCCACGCAGATCCCCCACGGCGCGTCCAGCCCGCCCACGCCCGTGTACGCCTGCACCACCACGTGGTCATCCTGCGGGGTGAGCAGGTACACCGTGCTGTCGCCCCCGGACGCCAGCCACGCGTTCCCCAGCGAATCGGTCGCGATGGCCTTGTTGGCGTTACCGACCGAAAGGGGCTCATTCTGCAGCGGCGTCAGCTGTCCGTCCACCAGGCGGAACCTGCACACGCTGCCGTCGCTCGGCTGGGGCCACCCCAGCCCGCCGCCGCCCACGCTGACCCACGCCGTGCCGTCCGGCGCCATGGCGATGCCGAACGTGCCCTCGCCCACGTCCTTGGACTGGTGGTTGTGCGGGTCGCCCCCCAGGTACACCACCACGCGGCCGTTCTGAAAGCTCGCCATCCAGATGTTGCCGTCCGGGTCCGACACCACCGCCTGCGCCCGGTGCAGAAGGCCCTCCTGGTGCCCGTGCTCGCCCGAAACCGGCGTGCCGTCGGGAAGGAACTCCGACACGCTGCCGTGGTGCGGCCACTCGCTCTTCGGCCCCCAGCCAAAGTTGCCCACCCACACGTGGCCGTTGGGGGCGATGGTCACCCCCCACCCCGGCCCCTTGAGCCCGCCGCCGAACACCGGCGACTTCGGCATCCCGTTCCGCCCGTCCGCCGGCCTGCCGTCCGGCTGCAGCACGATGATGAAGTTGCCGGAGTTGGGCGTGCCCTGGAACACGTTGTTGCCGATCCAGGCGTAGCCGTTCCGGTCGAAGGCGATGTTGGCCGGCCCGCCGAACATGAAGTTGTCATCCCCCGAATTGTTCACCTTTACCGCCAGCGTCCATGCATCCGGCGCGCTGAACAGCGGGGGCGAGTACACGGTGGGAATCCCCTGCGACTGGTTGTACAGGGCGCCGGCGTTGTTCGCGGGATTGCGGGCGATGCTCAGCAGCGCCTGGAAGGTGTCCCCGGGGGCCGCCCCGCCCGGCGGCGTGGCGAGCTGAAAGAACCGCGCTTCTTCGCCGGGCGTATGGCGCACGCACGCCGCCACCAGGTTGGCAAGCGAGCGGGTGGAGCGCAGCGTGTTGGTCTGGTCGGCGTTGGGCGCGCCCAGCAGCACGGCGGACGGCTGGCCCGTGCGCGTGTCCACCAGGTTGTCGTTCATCCCCGCGGCAATGCGCAGCCCGAACGCGTTCCCCGCCAGCGTGGCTCCGTCCGCGAACTGCGCCATGCTGAACGCCGCCGCCACCGTCGTGAGCTCGTTGATGACGATGGGCCCGCGCATCCGCGGGCCCACGATGGCCATCAGCACCCCGCGTTCGTGGACCCTGGCGACGGCGTAGAAGATGGAATCCGTGGTGGCGCCGCCGGTGCCGATGGAGAACGTGCCATCCTTCCCCGTCGTCGCGCTGCCGATGGGTTCGGACGCGCCCGCCTGGTACAGGGTGACCGCCGCGCCCCGCAGAGGCCGAGGCGTGTCCGTGCCGCCCGACTGCACGGTTCCCGCGAGTTCCTGGTTTTCCATGGGGATGATCCGGAGGAGGGGAGATGGGAGCGCATTGAACCGGCCAGCCGCGAAGTATTGTGCCTCCCGCCCCCGCCCAGCAACGGTTTTCTGATCGAGCGATGCGATCCGGCCAAGCCGGCCGCGTTTACGCAGCA
This sequence comes from Longimicrobium sp., assembly GCA_035759295.1. Taxonomy (GTDB): domain Bacteria; phylum Gemmatimonadota; class Gemmatimonadetes; order Longimicrobiales; family Longimicrobiaceae; genus Longimicrobium. Next base: position 7,960 of record DASTVC010000023.1, read on the forward strand.
AGCTCGTAGAACATCCACCGCGCGACGCGCACGTCCGGTCGTCGCGCACCAGATCCGCACCTCGTCGCGCAGGGTGAGGATGCAGCTGGGCTCGATGGCCCACGATCCACGCGCCCGCCTCCACCCCGGGCGCCCGCGCCCAGCTTCCGGCACCCCTCCGGCGCATCCGCTGCCGGCCCACCAGGCGACCGATCGCACGACCGGATCAACCGCACCGCTCCGTAATCCCGGCCCGGAACTGCGGGGGAAATCTGTAGCACCCGTCCGACAAGTTGGTTCGCGGCCGGCGGTGGGCCGCGCGGCCACGAACCCGCTCGCTGTACCCCTGGCCGTCGGCGGCGCGCGGCCGCCGGCGCTGCTGCGGTGGGCGCGCGCGTAATCAACCGGGAGACCTCTCAATGCGTGAAAAGATCAAGGTACTGTTCCTTGCCGCCGATCCCTTCCGGGACCGCGCCAGGCTGGAGCTGGAAGACGAGATGCGCGCCATTCGGCGGGCCCTGGCGCAGGGAAAGGCGCACGACACGCTGGAGCTCGAGTCGCACTTCGGCACGCGAACCCGTGACCTGCAGCTGGCGCTGCTGGAGTACCAGCCCCAGATCGTCCACTTTTCCGGCCATGGCGACAGCAAGGGCGTCATCTACCTCAGCGACGCGGCAGGCCGTCCCGCGGCCGTGGGCAAGGCCGCGCTGGGCAGGCTGTTCGACATGCTGGAGAGCGAGGTGCGCGTGGTCGTCCTCAACGCCTGCAACACGTATCCCATCGTGGAGACCCTGCGGGACATGGTGGACTACGCCATCGGCACCAACCGCGCGGTCTCCGACCAGACCGCCCTCACCTTCTCGCGGGCCTTCTACACGGCCCTGGCCTCCGGGGCGGGCGTGCAGCAGGCGTACGACCTGGCGGTGAACCAGCTGGAGCTGGACGGCAGCGACGAGGCGGCCGTGCCCCTGATCCGAAAGCGCTTTGGCGCGGACCGCAGGCCCCTGCTCGCCATGCGCGCCGCCCAGGCCGCCGCGGAGAGCCTGGATGGAGAAGAGGTGCTCCAGGTGGCAGACCTCGGCCACATCGACGCGGATCGCGCCACCATCATCGCCTCCGACCAGCAAGGGTCCGGACCCGGGCGCGGCCGGGTAGAGCAGAGGATCACGAGCGACGGGGTGAGCGGGGGCGAGTTCAACCTCATCGGTTCGCGAATCGTGCGCGGCAAGGGCGCGAATTGAGCGGCGAACTCCACGTTCTTTCAGCGGATGGACCATGACTGAGCACGGTCTCTTTTACCTGATCTGGCAGGGCAACAGCGGTGTGGGCCGCCTGTTCACCCTGCTGCTGCTGGCGCTGGGCGTGACGGCGGGGTGGATCGCGTGGTCGCACATCCTTCGCTACCGCGTCCACGAGATGGGCGCGCTGCGGGCGGTCCGGGCGGCGTTGCTGCGCGCGCGGGAAAAGGAGCAGGCGGAGGGGGAGGCGCCGGCGGAAGGTGAAGCGGAGGAAGGGACGGCGGAAGCGGCCCCGCGTGCGCCCGAGCTGGTCCCGCTGGAGGTGCTGCAGAAGAGCGCGCCGCGCGAGGATTCGCTCATCGGGGACCGCCTGGCGGAGCTGGCGCGCATGAAGCTGGCGCGCGTGCGGGTGAACGTGGATGCGCTGCAGCAGATGACGGTGATGCGCGAGAATGCCCGGCCGGGACTGGCGTTTCCAGGCTACGCGGTGGACCTGTGCACCATGGGCGGCATGCTGGGCACCTTCATCGGCCTGTGCATGATGCTGCTGCAGATGCAGGGCGTAATGCCGGGAGACGGCGTTCCCGCCGCGGGCGGCTTTGCCGAGGCCAGCGCCAGCCTGGGAAGCATCATCGCCAGCAAGAAAACGGCGTTCGTCACCACGCTGGTGGGGCTGACCTGCGCCATCTCCGTATCGTTCCTCAACTTTCTGCTCGCCCGCGCCCAGTCGGCGTTCTATGACGCGCTGGAGCGCTTTACGGCCGCGGAGCTCCTCCCCGCCACCGTCCCCGCGGTGGAGGACGAAACGGCGATGGAAAAGCTCTCCCTGCAGCTTGCCGATTCGTTCGAGAAGCTGGGCGACGTGGCCCGGGCGCAGGAAAAGAACGCCGAGCTGCAGATGGGGATGCAGGAGGCGTTCGGCACCACGGTGGAAAGCCTGCGCACCCTGGCCCTGCAGGCCGCCGCCCGAGGGCCCGACGCGGAGTCCGCCGGCGCCGTCGCCGGCCTGGCCCCGCAGATGGCGGAGGTCACCGCCGCGCTCTCGCGGGCCACGCAGGCGCTGGCGCAGCAGGCCGCGCGGCGCCCCGCGTACGACGAGCCGCGTGCCTCGCACCGCCGCGGCGGGTGGGGGGCGCTGGGCTCCGAGCTGGGCGGGCTGGCGGCGGACGCCGTGGGAGAGCTGCGCCGGAACCCGCTGGTGGCGCTGGGGGGCGCGTGCGGGATGGTGTTTCTGGCCGTCCTCATCTTCTGACGGGGGAGGGGCCCATGAGCACCGTCCGGGCGGCTTCTGCGCTGCACACGCGCGTCAACTACTGGCCGGCGATGATCGACATGCTCACGTCGCTGCTGATGTTCTTTCTCCTGATCTACTTCGTGGAGCACAACTTCAGCTCCGCCAGCGCGCAGCTGTCCATCGCCCGCCAGAAGCAGGCGCAGTTCGCGGCCATCCTGGAAAGGGAGTTCGCCGGCGAGATCGCGGCCGGGCAGGTGGCGTACACCGCCGACCTCAAGCTGCTGCAGGTGCGCTTTGGCGAGGGCGTTCTCTTTCTCCCCGGCGAGCACGAGCTGCTTCCGCAGGGGCGGCGCCTGCTGGGGCGGCTGGCGCGGGTGTTCCACTCCGTGGACGGCGACGGCGCGCGGCTGTACGAGCAGATCCAGATCGAGGGGCACACCGACGACGTGCCCGCCCGGCGCACCTACTACCCGCACGACAACTGGGAGCTTTCCACCGCCCGCGCCACCTCGGTGCTGCGCTATCTCACGCGCGGCGTGCGGCAGCCGCTGGACGAAGGGCTCATGTCGGTGAACGGCTACGCCGACAACCGTCCCGTGAGCCGCGACCGCGACCTGAACCGCCGCATCGAGATCCGCATCTACTTCTCCGGCACCCTGGCCCCCGGCGCGGGGGGAGCGCGGCCGTGAGCGCGCCCGTGGAGACGGTGGAGCTGCGGCGTGCCGTCTGGCGGCAGGAGTACGGCTACCTGTCCCGGGAGCGCGTGCGCCAGGAGTGGCTGGAGGAGGAGTACCGCCGCGCGCTGGACGAGTACGAGGGGCTGGGGGGCGGCCGCGCGGAGGTCCGCCGGCACGCGCCGTCGCTCCCCGGCGCGTACGAAGAGGCGCTGCGCGCGGCGCGGCGCACCCTGGACGAGGACGGGCCCCTGCGCCCGGTGCTGGGCTCCCTTCTCCGCGCCCGCGAGTGGATGGCGCGGATGCGCGAGGTGCTGGAGGCGAGCGCCGTGCTCAGGGAGGCTCAGGAGCCGGTGGAGCGGCTGCGCGCCGCCGCGCGCGTCCCCCGCCTGCGCGCGCTTCCCTGCGTGGACGCGCCCGGCCGGCTGCTGCGGGCCGCCCGCGCGCGCATGGCCGAGGGCGCATACGGGCGGGCCGCGTACCTTGCCCGCGCCGCCCGCGGCCAGGCCGACGCGCTGGCACCCGGCGAGGTCCCCGACCCCGCACGCGCCGCCGCGCTGGAGACCGCGTTCCGGGAGATGCGGGCGCTGTGCGCGTCCACGCAGGGGCTGCTCGCCGATCCGTCCGGAGACCTTCCGTCGGACGGAACGCTGGCGGCCGCGGACGCGCTCGTTGCGGACGGCGACCTGGCGCTGGCGGAACGGGTGGCGGAGGAGCTGGCCGCGCTGCTGACCCCGCGCCTCCGGTTCCGGCAGGCGCTGGATGCGGAAGGGGCGGGGGCGGCGGCGGCGCTGGAATCCCTGCGGCGCCGCCTGGCCGCCGAAGCGCCGGGCGCCGACCCGTGGAGCACGGCCACGCGGATGCTCTGGCACAGCCGCGTGGAGCTGGGAGTGCGCCGCATCCGCGCGCAGCAGGCGGGCCCGGATCCCTTCACGGCGGGCGCGGACGGCGGATCCCCCGCGCCGATCCATGACGAATCCATCATCAACCCGGTGAACGTCCATGAGCAACCTGACCTTTGACCACCGCCTGCTGAAGGAGCACACCCCCGAGCCCCTGGAAGGCCACGCCGTAGTGGTGTTCGAGCGCGTGGGCGAGGCCGGCGACGAGCTGCACTCCGTCCTGCTGCCCGGCGCGGCGCCGGTCAAGCCGGGGTTCTTCCGGCGGCAGGAGTACTTCGCGTACGCGGCCGACACCGCGCCGGAGCGGCACCTGGACTTCAACGAGAGCATGCGCCTGGCGGACCACGTGAGCGAGTTCCGCGTGGTCTTCAACCTGGCCTACGCCGTCTCCGATCCCCGCGCCCTGGCACGGGCCCGCAACGCGGACCCGCTGCGCAAGGTGCGCGACCAGGTGCGGGTGGTGATCAAGCGCGAGGTGGAGCAGCTCCCCTGGCAGGCCGTGTGGGAGGCCTTTCCCCGGTACGCCCGGGAGATCGTGGACGACTGCATGGGTGAGATGCGCGAGTTCGCCGGCACGTACGGCATCGCCATCCGCGCGCTGCGCCTGACGGTGCGGCTTCCGGACGGTATGGAATCCAAGCTGTCGAAGATCCGCGACGAGCCCCTCGACCGGACGGTACGCCGCGTGGACGGCATCGCACGCATCGAGGAGGAGATCTACACCTCGGCCGCGGGCGCCGTGGGCCGGGGAGACATCACGAGCGCGGAGGACCTGATCAACCACATTCCAGGGATGGGGCGCCGGGAGGCGCTGGGGGGCGGCGGCGGATGGAACGGCGGGGGTGGCGCCACGGGTGCCTGGCCGGGAATGCTGGCTTCGGGAACGGCCGGCGACGTCCGGGCGCTCCCCGCCTCCGCCGGCGCGGGCGCGAAGGGGCTGGACGCGGTGCTGGGCGAGGTGGCGGCCGCGACCGGCGCGGTGCGCGTGCGCGCCCAGCGGCAGGCGCTTCGATCCGCGCTGCTGCACCTGGCGGCGGAGCTGCTGGTGGACGACCTGGGCGACGGCGCCGCCACCGTGCGCTACGCGGAGCGGGCGCGCTCCGCGCTGCAGGCGCTGGACCCCTCGCCCGGCGGCGCGGAGCTCGACGCGCTCAAGGCGCTGGCGGACCCGGACCAGCTGCGCGGCCGGCTGGACTGACGGCCGCGGAGTCACGCCCGCCCGATCGAAATCGCCGACGATTCCCGAATCCGTTCATCGCCCCGGAGTGATCCATGTCCGAGCTCGACCCCACCACGGAAACCACACCCGTCCCCAACTCCGCGGGGCCATCCCCGTCTCCATCCACGGAGAGCGTGGACCAGACGATGAAGGTGGACGGAGACGTAAAGGGGAATGTCACGCTCGCGGGAAAGCAGACGAACCTGGCCGACGGCGCCACCTGGATCCAGGAGCAGTACGTCGTCCAGCAGAGCCGCACCGTGGTGCGCCGCTTTTCCTGCGGCGACGGACTGGACGTGGGGGACGGCGAAGAGGTGGGCGCGGGATGGTGCCCCGGCTCGGATTGGGAGATCGAGACCCTGGTGACGCACCTGGAGGAGCGGCGGGTGCTGCTGCTGAGCGCGGAGCGCGGGGCGGGCAAGGTGTCCGCCGCCCTCTACCTGGGCGCGCAGATGCGGCAGGCGCGGCGGTGCAGCAAGCTTACCCTGGTGTCGGACTCGCTGGACCGCCAGGTGCGCATCGACGTGCGGCACCTGGCGGAGCGGGACAAGGGGCTGGCGGGAAGGCTGATCATCTTCCGCAAGCCGTTCGGACGGGCGGACCCGGAGCTGGCCCGCCTGTTCGAAAAGACCGACCGCTCGGAGTGGGAGCAGCTCACCGCGCGCCTGCGGC
>DASTVC010000024.1:0-4856 GCA_035759295.1 Longimicrobium sp.
GCTGGTGCCCGCCTGCAGCGCCAGCCGCGCCCGCGTGGTGGGTGCCGCGTACTGCACGGAAACGTGCGCCAGGTTCACGTTGAACTCGTCGTGCCGCGCCGCCTGTGTGGTCCACGCGCGGTCGTGCGACTCCGGCCGCCCGAAGTCGTACGCGTAGTAGGTGTCGACGAACGCGCCGAACGTCAGCCTCGGCGTGGTATCCGCCTCCTGCGCGAACGCGGCCGCGGGAAAGCCGAACGCCAGCGCACCCGCCGTGATGATCTTCCGCATTGGTATCGTTGTGAGAAGGGGAAGGAGGAGATCAGAAGCCGTCTGGTGCAGCGCTGAACGCCCGGGTTCCACGGAGCGTGGATGGCGGGCTAAGGTGGTGTGACGCCGCGCCAAAAACAAGCTGTTTCCTGCTCACCGCACGCGAACGCCAACTCCCGCCCTTACCAGAAAACGGCGTTCTTGCGGACATTTTGTTTCCCCAGCATCATGGAGCAGGAACGTCGCGGGCGTGGGACTCGCCGGTCCGGCGGGGCGCGGCAGCGGCAGGAGGTCGCCATGACAGTCTCCATCGGCTCCCATCCCATTGGCGAGCTGCACTTCGCCACGTCAGCGCTCGGCACCTCGTGGTACGGTACCCGGCAGGACGAGGTGTTCGAAACGCACGAGGCCTTTGCCGGGCTGGTCGCCTCCGTCCACGAAACCTATCACCTGATGCAGGACGTGTTCGTGGGCACCTGCGGTATCGCGGCCAGTGCCGACGACACCATGGCCGCCGCGCTGCAGGACGGGGTTCCGCCGGAGCGGCGGGCGGAGCGCGTGGCGTTCGCCGCCATGCGCAAACGCCTTGCGCGCGAATTCATCGAGACGGCCCGCCTTTCGGCGCCCCTGCTGGAACAGGCCCCGCTGCCCGCCGCACTGGTGCTTCCCGTGGCGCAGCTTACGCCGCGCGACCTGCTTGAGTGCCACGCCTACCTGCACACCGAGCTGTACCTGGCGGCCCTGCTCACTACCCGCAAGCAGGCGTTCCGGGAGGAGATCGTCACCGACCTTGCCGGGCTTTTCCGCGTCGCGGAGCTGGGACAGTACGCCGTTCCGCTGCGGCTGCTGCGCGAGATGCTCGCCTTCTGCGACTTCTCCTTCGCCAATCGCCAGCACCCGCTCTATCCCGCCTGCGAACACGCGGCAGAGTACACCCTGCTCGCCTTTCTGCTGGAGCACGCGCTCCACGTGCCGCCGCTGGACACCGTGCGGCCCGTCCATCCGCTGGCCGTCGTGGCGGCGCGCGAGGACGCCCTGCCGGTGTGCCGGTTCGTAAAGCTGCTGCTGGCGCTGGGCGCGGAGATGTACGATGCCGCCCACGCCGGCCGGCCCCTGCTCATTCATCCGGGCGCGCTGCGGACGGAGCTGCTTCCGCGCATGCGCAGGCGCATCAACCTGGGAAGCCTGCTGGGGATGGCCCAGAACGCCGGGGTCCGCCGGCTGCCCGCCATCAAGGACCTGCTTTCGGTGGAGCCGGACCAGGCCGCGCGAAAAGTGGGGCTGGACGGCGCGCCGAAGACCTTTCTCTCTCCCGCCGAGGTGAGCGGGGAGTGGCTGGAGAAGTTCCGGATGATGAAGCCCGGATATCCGTACCCGCTCACCCTGGGCGTCCGGACGCGCGCCATGCAGCTTCGCGAGGCCATGCCGGACGGGTTCTTCGAGCTGCCTCCGGTGCACTTTTTCGCCGCGGTGCGCCTGCCCGGGTTCTTTGTCGCCGGGCAGCACGGGCACATGACTCCCCCCGCCATTGTGTACGAAGGGGAGCTGCCGGTGCCCATGGAGCTGCCCTATGAGCTCGTGGACGAGGTGGTAGCCCGCGGGCTGGCGGTCGCCGCGGGGAGCCTGATGGCGGGCGATGCCGCGGTGGCGTGCCCCCTCTCCGGCGCAGGGCTGCACTTTCTCTCCTGTCCCCCGCGCACGGCGGCGTGCAGCCGCATCACGCGCGCGGAAGCGCTGCCCGCGCACGACTGCCGCCTGCGCCGGCAGCTGGCGCGGGCTGAACACCTGGCCTGAGTTTACGGGATGCCGACACTTTCACGGGAAGCCATCCACGCGGTGGAGCAGGCCTGCGCGGCGGAGCTGCGCCGGGGCGTGTCCCACGACGCGCAGCATGCGGGGCGCCTTCACCTGGACCCTTCGGCGCTGGTGGAGGTGCTGGCGCTGCAGTTGCTACTGCCGTTCCTGGTCGCCGTGACCTCGGAGTTCGCGGTGCAGCGGCTCACCGCCCTCAAGCTCAAGCGGAAATCGCGCGCGGAGCTGCGCCAGTCCCTGACCGAGCTGGAAGGCAAGCCGCTGCGCGCGCCGGGCACGGACGAGCTGGATGCCTGCGTCCGCATCGTGGAAGAGGTGCTGGTGCCGATGGGATGGCAGCCGGAAGATGCGCGCCGCATCGTCACCGCCCTTGGGCAGCGGCTGGACAGCCACCCCCACCCGGGAGGGACCGATGAAGTTTCCCAACCCGTTCCGACGGAAGCAGGAGGCCCCGATGGACGCGGATAAGGCGCTGGGGCTGCGCATCGAGGAGGGGGTCTGGGGCGCGGTAGCCGTCTTTCGCTGCCCCGCCTGCGCGGGCGAGATTCGCCATCCGGTCCCCATGGGCGGCCGCGACGTGACCTGCGCCTGCGGCGCCCACATTCACTTCGGGCGGCCGCCGGGGTGACCTACTGCGTCACCAACGTCCCCATCCGCACCACTTCGAAGTCGGTGCTGCGCACGCGGCTCAGGGTAGCGAGGTCGTCGTCGCTCCAGCGAGGGTCGGGGCGCCGCTGACGTACCAGCCGCTGCCGTTGTCGGCCAGCAGCATCCCATGCTTCTTCATCGCGTTCAAAATCACCTGCACGTTGGCCGAAAAGCCGCTGACGTCAAAGCTGGACTTCAGCCGCACGCGCATCCCCATCGGCGGCAGGTTGGCTTCCGTGCGCGAGCTGGCCCAGTGCCGCGCGGGAGCCACGTACGCGCGCCGCGTGGTGGGGCAGGTAAAGCGCAGCGCGTGGCGGATCTCCTTGAGCTCCACCACCTCGTCGTAGCGCACCAGGCCGGGAAAGATGGGCAGCCCCGCCGCGTCGGCTGACGTCCACCCCGCCGGCCGCAGCGCGTTGCTGTTGAGGTCGAAGATGGCGCCCGATCCCGCCGTCCAGCTCTCCCCCGCGTTCACCGGGTGCGCATCGTACAGCTCGTACAGCTTCCAGTTGTCGCGGTCGATGATCAGGATGTGCCGGTCGCCCGAGCCGTTGGGCCCACCCTCGATCGGGGCGTCGCGGGGAACGGGATACGGCCCGCCGTCGCTCTCGTCGTCATAGTCGAAGGTAACGGGTACGCGCGACTGCGACCCCGCGACCACCACGTACGGAATCCCGTTCGGCGCGCCGTTCCACACCGTACCGAAATCGGCGTGCAACCCGCGGTCTCCGCACGCCGCGATCAGCGCCGCGGAGTTGGGATCCACCGGTTCGCCGGAGACGTCCGCGTTCCACGGGTTGTCCGCCGGAAACGGCCGCCGCCCGTCCAGGCTGGCGCCCGGCCCCAGCCCCGGCTCCCCGTTTCCCCCGTCGTCCGGCGGGAGGTTGGGCCCACCCCCATCGCACGCGGCCAGCGCGATGAGGAAGGGGATGAGTACTCGATTGATTGACACGGCTGATTCCCTGAGAAGCGGAGCACATCCCCCGAGCCCATCACCTCCCGCTGCAACCGTTGCAGTTACCTGAATTTCATCCGACTCGCTGACTGGCGCAAGCCCGAAGTGTCCGTCGTGCATCCATCACACCATCACACCATCACACCATCACACCATCACACCATCACCCGTTCACCTTGTCCCCCTCCCCCGGCCCATCGCTTGCATCCCCTCCCCGCCCCTCGTCAGAAGCACCCAAGTGCATGGGAGAGAAGGGTATGCAGATCACGCTGAAGCCGGTTCGGGAGCAGGTGATCGTGGTCACCGGCGCCTCCAGCGGCATCGGGCTGGCCACCGCGCGCGCCGCCGCCCGCCGCGGCGCCCGGGTGGTCCTCGCCGCCCGCGACGAGCAGGCGCTGCGCCGCATCGTGGCCGAGATCCGGGCAGAGGGCGGCGAAGCCGTGTGCGCCTGCGCCGACGTGGCGAATCCCGAGGAGGTGCGCGGCATCGTGGAGACGGCGCTGCGGGAGTTCGGCGGGTTCGACACCTGGGTGAACAACGCCGGCGTCTCCATCTACGGCTGCATGGAAGACGTGCCCGTGGAGGATGCGCGGCGCCTGTTCGACACCAACTACTGGGGCACCGTCAACGGGTCCATGGCCGCGCTGCCGTACCTGCGGCAGGGCGGGGGCGCGCTCATCAACATCGGCAGCATCGTCAGCGACCGCGCCATTCCGCTGCAGGGGCACTACAGCGCCAGCAAGCACGCGGTAAAGGCCTTTACCGACGCGCTGCGGATGGAGCTGGAGCACGACGAGGCGCCGGTGGCGGTCACGCTGGTGAAGCCCGCCGCCATCAACACGCCGTACATCCGCCACGCCCGCAACCTGATGGAGCGCGAGCCGGACTTTCCGCCGCCGGTGTACCGTCCCGAGACAGTGGCGCGCGCCATCCTGTACTGTGCCGAACACCCGCGGCGCTCGGTGACGGTGGGCGGCGGCGGGCGGCTGATGGCGATGATGGGGATCCTGGCGCCGCGGATGTCGGACCGCTCCATGGAGCGCAGCATGTTCGACGCGCAGCAGAAGGACGAGCCCGCGCGCGCCGGCCGCCGCGACACGCTGTACCAGCCGCCGCTGGAGAACGGCAGCCTGCACGGCGACTACGACGGCCACGTGATGCGCACCAGCACGTACACCCGCGCCGCGCTCAA
>DASTVC010000025.1:0-13207 GCA_035759295.1 Longimicrobium sp.
GAGGAACGAACGGGGAGGGGCCGGGGGAGGGGCACCCCGCGGACGCAGTGCGATGCCTGCCGACGCAGCGTGATCTCCGTCGACGATCCGGATCGATCCACGGAACCGATCCACACCCTTCGCGGGTACGTACCGCGCTTGCGGCCGGATCGCCGTCCCCGATCCGCGGCTGAACATCGACAAGCTCCAACGGAGAAGCCGTACCCATGCGCAATATTCTCGTCATCATCCCCGCGCTCGCCCTGGCCGCCGCCTGCGACGGCGGTGGCGGCGGAACCGGCTCGGACCCGCTTACGCCGCAGGAGGTGGCGGGCGTGTACGAGATGTGCTCGCTGCGCTTTCAGCCCAGCAACGGCGCGCTTCCCGCGGCCAACCTGTTCGCCAGCGTGATCGACACCACGCCGCCGGCCGGCCGCCCGGAGCCCACCATCGCCCTGGCCGCCAACGGCATCTACGACCTGGCCTATACGGACCAGTCGACGCAGTTCCTGGAGCAGGTGCGCGGCTCCATCGGCTACCGCGAGGACCAGATCACCCTCACCTTTCCGTCCAGCGACCCCAACGCGGCGGCGCTGCTGATGCCGCATACGCTGCTGCTGACCTACGACGCCGCCGCGCACACCTTCAGCGGCGACGCGGCGGGGTTCGCGTACCCGGTGGCGCGCGCCGACTACGCGGCCGCGGCGGGGATCAGCCAGGAAGGGCTGCAGAACACCATCAACGGAACCCTTCAGGTATCGTTCGCCCTGGGCGGGTGCTGAGAGGCGCGAACGCCGTCCGTTCGCTACAATACGTCTGAGAAACAACCGGGCGGGCCCGGCGCGAAGGTTGCGCGGGCCCGCGCCGTTATCATTGGAGACCGGGGATGATCCGTTTGCGACGCACAGTGACGGGCTCGGCGCTGGCCCTGGCGGCGCTGCTGGGTGCGCCGGCCGCCGCGGCCGCCCAGGACGACGGCGCGTGGAACTCCGGCCGCGCGCTGGAGCTCATCCAGCGCGCGCAGGAGCGGCGGCAGGTGGCGCTCAGCGACACCGGCATGGTTGACTACCAGGCCGACGCGCGCGGCTACATCTACTTCTACCTGGACCGCCGCGACACGGGCGAGCGCACGCTGGTAAAGACGGACCAGGTGGCGCTGGACGTGTTCTGGAAGGCGCCCAACCTTTCCAAGCAGCGCATCGTGGGGCTGCGCGACGCGCGCAACCTGCCCACCAACATCCGCTACCACGAAGACCACCTGACGGTGGTGCAGGACAACTTTGGCGACCTCATCCGCCTGGGCGACGGCGACGAGGTGGCCGACGTGCTGCACCCCGCCGCGCCCGCGGGCCCGTCGGCGTACGACTACCGGCTGGCGGACAGCACGACCATCCGCCTGCCCGGGGCGGACGAGCCGGTGCGCGTCTACAAGGTGCAGGTGCGGCCCAAGGACCCGTCGCGCCCCGCGCTGGTGGGCGCGGTGTTCGTGGACCGGCGCGGCGGCGACATCGTGCGGATGGAGTTCACCTTCACCCCGGTCTCGTACGTCGACGAGCAGCTGGACTACATCAACGTCCTGCTGGAGAACGGGCTGTACAAGGGGCGCTTCTGGCTCCCCAACCGCCAGCAGGTGGAGCTGCGGCGCCAGGTGCCGGAGCTGGGGCTGCCGGCGGGGGGGATGATCCGCGGGACGATGCGGATCGGGAACTACCGCTTCAACCAGAACCTGGACCGGGGGCTGTTCGCCGGGCGGCGCGTGGTCTCCGTCCCCGTGGCGCAGCGCGAGGCGTTCGGCTTCGAGCAGCCGATCGACGCGGAGCTGCGCGAGGTGGGATTGAGCGCGACGGGCGAGCTGGGCGACATTCGCCGCGAGGCCGCGGAGCTGGTTGGACGCCGGCTGCTGAGCGGGCTGCCGGGGACGCGCGTGGACCTGTCCAGCGCCAGCGGCACGGTGCGCTACAACCGCGCGGAGGGGCTGGCCATCGGCCCCGGCATGCGCTTAAGCCCGGCCGAGGGATGGTCGCTGGGGCTACGCGGCGGCTACGCGACGGCGGCGGAGCACGCGTTCGGCGAGGCGGACCTGTGGATGGGCGCGCTGCCCGACCGCCTGGGGATCGGCGTGTACGCCAACCAGCCGCGCGACATCGGCGTGGGGCCGGTGATCTCGGGCGCGATGAACTCGCTGACGGCGCTGGTGGCCGGCTACGACTTCACGGACCCCTACTTCGCGACGGGCGCGGAGCTGCGGGCGGACCGGCCGGTGGGGCGCGGTTGGAACGGCGCCTTCCGCCTGCGCGCGGAGCGGCAGCGCAGCGCCGGGCTGGAGACGGACTTCTCGCTCCTGGGCGGCGGCGGGCACTTCCGCCCGGTGTGGCAGATCGCGGAAGGCGAGTTCTACGGCGGCTCCGTCGCCCTGCGGCGCGGCGTGCCGGCGGAGCGGGCGCGGGGGCTGGGCGTGGGGGTGACGGTGGATGGCGGCGTGCTCCAGTCGGACGGCACCCGCTTTACCTACTGGAGGCCGCGGCTGGACGCCGGGTGGGTCTCCCGCGGGGCGGGGGGGACGGAGCTCACGGTGGATGCCTCCGCGGGCGCGGCGCTGGGCGACGTGCCGCCGCAGGGCGGGCTCGTGCTGGGCGGGCGCGGCACGGTGCCGGGGTACGCCTTCCGCTCCTACGGTGGCGACACCTACGCCTTCGGGCGCGCGGGGTACGCGGCGGAGCTGTTCCGCCCCTATGTGCGCGGCCGGGTGTTCGCGGCGGCGGGGTGGGCGGATCGCCGAGACGGGACGCCCGTCTTCGTGCCGGCGACGTCCATCGTCCCCCAGCCGCGCACGGGGACGATGTTCTCCGTCGGCGCGGGGGTGGGGCTGCTATTCGACATCATTCGCATCGACGTGGCGCGCGGGCTGGGCAAGGGCGGGGTGTGGGAGGTGATCGTGGAGGCCAACCCGTCGTTCTGGGATTTTCTGTAGGAGAAGTGCGGGAGTGCGTGAGTGCGTCAGTGCGGAAGTGAACTGCACCCACGCCTCATCCACTTCCGCACTCACGCACTTCCGCACTTACGCACTGGGTTCATGCGGTCCGACGTCATCGACGCGTTCCACCTTCCCGCGATCGAACACCCGCGCACCAGCACGTGGGCGTACGGGCGCGGGGACGATGCGTTCGAAGTGCGCCTTCCCCGCGTGTCGCCGGTGGACCTCAAGCGGCAGGTGGATGCGCTCGTCGCCGCGCGCGATCGCTATCTCGCGCATCGGCCGGTGGCGGAGATCGTGGGGGTGATCGACCGCGTGGCGGCGCGCTTTCAGGATCCCGCGGACCCGCTGCGCCGCGCGGCGGAGCGCGCCCTGCCGGCGGTGACCGCGTACAGCGCGCCGATGATCCGGCTGGTGCTGGACCGCATGGCGGCGGACTGGCGCGCGCCGCGGCTGCGCGAGCTGCTGCGCGCGGAGTTCGGGGACCCGCGGGTGCTGGACGGTTTCATGGCCGCGCCACGCGCGCACGGGCAGCAGGCGGCGTTCGGGCCGCGGCTGGCGGTGCACGTGTTCAGCGGCAACGTGCCAGGCGTGGCGGTGACCTCCATCGTCCGCTCGCTGCTGGTGAAGGCGGCCACCCTGGGCAAGGCGGCGGTGGGCGAGCCCCTGCTGGCGGCGCTCTTCGCGCGCGGCGTGGCCGAGGCGGACGCGGAGATCGGTGCGTGCCTGGCGGTGACGTACTGGGCCGGCGGCGACGAGATGATGGAGCGCGCGGCGCTGGAGGCGGCGGACGCGGTGATCGTCTACGGCGGCGCGGAGGCGGTATCGTCCCTCCGCGCCCGCACCCCGGCGACGGCGCGGTTCCTGGGCTACGGTCCGAAGATTTCGTTCGGCGTGGTCGGACGCGGCTCTCTCTCGGGAGATGCGGCGCGGGCGGCGGCGCGCGGGGCGGCGCTGGACGCTTCGACGTTCGACCAGCAGGGGTGCGTATCGCCGCACCTGTTCTACGCGGAGGAGGGCGGCTCCGTATCGCCGGAGGCGTGGTCCGCGATGCTGGCGGAGGAGATGGCGGCGGTGGAGGGAGAGCTGCCGCGCGGCACCCTGGCCCCGGGTGAATCGTCCGCCATCCGCCAGCTGCGCGCGGAGGCGGAGTTCGCGGAGGCGGGGGGCGGCGGCACGCGCCTGCACGCCAGCGGCGAGGGAACGGCGTGGACAGTGCTGTACGATCCGCGGCCGGACTTCAACGCGTCGTGCCTGAACCGCGTGGTCCGGGTGAAGCCGGTCGCCTCGCTGGCGGAGGTGCCGGCGCTGGTGGAGCGGTTCGCGCCCGTGCTGCAGACGGTCGGCATCGCCGCGGGGGCGGATGAGACGCGCGCTCTGGCGACGGCGCTGGCCCGCGTGGGCGCCAGCCGGTTCACGCCGCTGGGGAAGATGGCGTGGCCGCCGCCCTGGTGGCATCACGACGGGCGGTCGCCGCTGCGGGAGCTGGTGCGGTGGGCGGATCTGGAGGAGTGAACGGGTGTGGGGGTGTGAGGGTGTGAGGGTGTGAGGGTGTGAGGGTGTGAGGGGGGCCTTCGAAGGGCATCGAACTGCGTCCGCGGGGTGCCCCTCCCCCGGCCCCTCCCCGTTCGTTCCTCACGGAGAGGGGAGAATTCGATCGCGCTTCGGACAGTGTTGGATGTGCGGCGCGGATTCCGCGGGTGCTATCTGCGGAGGCGGACTTGGTGACGTTCCAGCCGCGATTTCGACCGCCGGGGATCGTGTCGGCTGACGACTGCAGCTCTTGAAAAACGGGTAGAACGCGTCCACCGAAGGGGAGGGCACATGCAGCAGGTGCAGATGGGGCGGACGGGGTGGCGGGTGACGCGCATCGGGCTGGGGGGAATGCCGCTTTCCATCCCCGGACGCCCGGACCGCGAGGACGCAAAGCAGGTCATCCGCCGCGCGGTGGAGTTGGGCGTGAACTTCATCGACACGGCGGACGTCTACTGCATGGACGAGTCCGACGTGGGCCACAACGAGCGCCTGATCGCCGAGACGCTGGACGAGCTGGGCGTGCGCGACGACGTGCTGGTGGCGACCAAAGGCGGCCTGATTCGCCCCGAAGGCCGCTGGGAGCAAGACGGCCGCCCGCAGCAGCTTCGGCGAGCCTGCGAGCACAGCCTGCGCATGCTGGATACGGACCGCATAAGCCTCTATCAGCTGCACGCGCCGGACCCCAGGGTGCCGTTCGCGGACAGCATGGGCGAGATGGCGCGGCTGTACGAGGAGGGCAAGGTGGGCGCGGTGGGGCTGAGCAACGTGTCGCTGATGCAGCTGCAGGCGGCGCAGGCCATCGTCCCCGTGACGTCGGTGCAGAACCGCTTCAACCCCTGGGATCGTGCGGCGGAGTTGGAGGGAGTCATCCGCTACTGCGACCAGAACTCCATCACCTTCCTTCCCTACTCGCCGGTGGGCGGGCGGCGGCGCGTACCCGTGCTGCGCGAGAGCGAGGACCTGCGCGCCATCGGCGAGCGGCACGGCGGCGCCTCGCCCGAGGAGCTGGTGCTGGCGTGGATGCTGGGCGTTTCGCCGTCGCTGGTGCCCATCCCCGGCGCCAAGCGCGTCGCCAGCATCGAGAGCAGCGTCCGCTCCGCGGCCCTGCACCTGGACGATCGCACCCGCCGCGAGCTGGAGGAGGCCTTCCGCGCGCTGCCGGAGGAGGGGATTGCGTGACGGGGTGACAAGGTGACGGGGATTTCGCGCTCCGGCCGCGCCTGTGGAATGAGCGGATGAGTGATGAGCGGATGATATGAGGGATGAGCGGATGAATCCGCTGCTGGGAAAGCGATAAGCCCCGTCCGGCTCGCAAAGCTCGCCGGACGGGGCTTCAACTGCTCTATGGCAAAAGATTTGTCTGCCCCCAGTCTCCCCCCCCACCTCGTGGTCCAATCCGCGCTCGACGCTCTCCCATACAGTCCGCGCAGGCGGACTTTGCGAATTTCCAGCGGCGAACTCATTCGCTCCTGGAGGCGGCTCGCGCGAGGTCCGTTGGTCAATCTCGATCCATCATACCACACAAAAACCCCGGGTGTGCGCTAGGCAGACCCGGGGGAGGTGAAGCCGCCACCCTCTCGGTTGGCGTGCATCGGAGGTAATTTCCGGCCCCCCTAGATCAAGCGCACCACCCGCGCTTCCCATCAAAGGCGGGAGAGGATGCGCACGTCGTGAACCACCTGCTCGAGGGTGGCGGCGTCGGAGATGACCACCTGCAGGTTGCCCTGCCGGTCGATTCCGTAGACGGCGCCGGAGTGCACCATCTTCATCGCCGCGGCGACCTCCGGAGGCGGTGCAGAGGGGTGGGCGCCGTGCGCATGCGGGACTTGCTGCGCCGGGACATCCACCGAGTAGGCGCCGTAGCCCTGGCGCGCGCGGGCCAGCCCCGCGCTGTCGCCGGTGAGGCCCACGACGGCCGGGCCGAAGCGCGCTGCGTACGTCTTGAGCGCGGCGGGGGTGTCGCGTTCGGGATCCAGCGTGACGAGCAGGATGCGGACGTCCCGCGCACGCCGGCCGGCGGTTCGAAGGGCGCGGGTGAGCTTGTCCAGCGTGAGCGGGCAGACGTCAGGGCAGTGCGTATACCCGAAGAACAGCAGCACCGGCGCGCCGCGGTAGCTGCGCAGCGAGACGGGGCGCCCATCGTGATCGGTGAGCGCGAACTCCGCGGCGGGGAGCACTTCCGTGTACGTGGTGCCCTCGAAGCGCGGCGCCGATCGCGGCGCGGCGGCGACCGCGGCCACCACGATCACCGCCGCCATCACCAGCACGCACGCCCAGAGCGCCAGCCGAGGCGCGGGAGCCGTGTTCTGCGAATCCATCCGTCCAGCAGGTCAGGGTGCATCCGCGCCCAAGCGCGGCGAGCGCGGAAATGTAATACGGTCAGGCGTTTGGATCACGGGGTAGGATGGTGAGGGCGAGCATCCGGCTGGCGTCCGCAAGTTGCCCCTCCCCCGGCCCCTCCCCGTTCGTTCCTCACGGAGAGGGGAGAATTCGATGACGCTTCGACGGGCATCGCACCGGCTGACGCACCACCCCTCCCCCGCAGTTTGGGGGAGGGGTCGCCGGCCGTCGCGAGGAACGAGCGAAAGGCCCGGCGGGGGTGAGGGCCCCCGGGGGTCGCGCCGATCCCTGCGTCACGCCTTCACCCGTTCACGCCTTCACCCGTTCACCCGTTCACCACGGGCCCGCTTGTCGCATGGGAGGCCCGGGGCTAGCTTCCGCGCCGGAAAACGGGGACGGCGGAACGGCGGAATCATCACCAGGACGGAAACAGATGGAGCAGCTGGAGACCCTGATCTCGCAGGCGTACCAGGACCGCGAGCGGCTCAAGGACCGCGCGGTGGTGCAGGCGGTGGAGGAGACGATCGCACTGCTGGACCGCGGCCAGGTGCGCGTGGCGGAAAAGGCGGACGGCGAGTGGCGGGTGAACGCGTGGGTCAAGGAGGCCATCCTCCTTTACTTCGCCCTGCGGCCGCTGGAGCCCATGGAGGCCGGCGACCTGAGCTTCTACGACAAGATCCGCACGAAGACGGACCTGCAGGCGCAGGGGATCCGCGTCGTTCCCCCGGGCGTGGCGCGCTACGGCAGCTTTCTGGAGCCCGGCTGCGTGATGATGCCCGGCTACGTGAACATCGGCGCGTACGTGGGCGAGGGGACGCTGGTGGATACCTGGGCCACGGTGGGATCGTGCGCGCAGGTGGGGAAGGGCGTGCACCTGTCCGGCGGCGTGGGGCTGGGCGGCGTGCTGGAGCCGCCCGGCGCGTCACCCGTGATCATCGAGGACGGCGCGTTCATCGGCTCGCGGTGCATCGTGGTGGAGGGGTGCGTGGTGGAGGAAGAGGCGGTGCTGGGGGCCAACGTGGTGCTTACGGCATCCACCTCCATCATCGACGTGACGGGCGCGGAGCCGGTGATCACCAAGGGGCGGGTTCCGGCGCGCTCCGTCGTCATCCCCGGCTCGATGCCCAA
Source organism: Longimicrobium sp. (assembly GCA_035759295.1). Taxonomy (GTDB): domain Bacteria; phylum Gemmatimonadota; class Gemmatimonadetes; order Longimicrobiales; family Longimicrobiaceae; genus Longimicrobium. Next base: position 7,958 of record DASTVC010000025.1, read on the forward strand.
GGAGTTCCCGGCGGGGACGTTCGGGGTGCCGTGCGCGCTGATCATCGGGCGGCGCACGGCATCGACCGACAGGAAGACCTCGCTGAACGACGTGCTGCGGACGTTCAACGTGCAGGTGTGAGGGGGCGGCGGATCATCGGTTGATGATGATTCCCACCCGTCACCGTTACGCTCATCGAAATCACCGCCGTCCGCTGAAGACCTCGCGGGCGGCGGCGGCACTATAGCATGCGAATCTACGCGATCTCTGACCTGCACACGGACTTCCGGGAGAACCGCGCGGCGCTGGAGCACGCGGGGCTGGCGGGGCACCGCGACGACGCGCTGATCGTGGCCGGCGACGTGGCGGACAACGAGTGGGTGCTGCGCGACACGCTGGAGTGGCTGGCGGGGCGGTTCGCGGAAGTTTTCTTCGTCCCCGGCAACCACGAGCTGTGGGTGCGCGGCGAGACGCGCGACAGCATGGAGAAGTTCCAGGCGGTGCTGCGCGTGTGCGACCAGGCGGGGGTGCGCACGGCCCCGGCGCGGGTGGGAGGCGCGTGGGTGGTGCCGCTGTTCTCGTGGTACCACGCGGACTTCGACGTGAGCGGCGAGGGGGTTGAGGCCGAGCTGGAGGCGTGGTCGGACCGCTACTTCTGCAAGTGGCCGGCGGGGATCGGTCGCATCGACGAGGCGTTTTTGCGGATGAACGAGCCGCACGTGCGTGCGTACGACGCGCCCGTAGTCACCTTTTCGCACTTTGTGCCGCGGCCGGAGCTGGTGCCGCCGGTGCGCCACCTGTACTTCAAGGGGCTGCCGCTGGTGGCGGGATCGGCGGGGATCGAGGCGCAGATCCGGCGCATTCTGCCGCGCGTGCACGTGTTTGGGCACACCCACATTCCCAAGGACGAGACGATCGACGGCGTGCGCTACGTGCAGAACGACTATCGCCGCGCCTCCTCCAGCCCGCTCAAGCTCGTCTGGACCAGCGAGGACGAAGCCTTCGCGCCGCCGATGTTCTGTTGAGGGTTGGACGGCGCTGAAAATCGGCGACTGGGAGTGGATGGGGATACCGAAGCATCCCGCCGACCCCCCTGCCGGGGCGAATGAATTCGCGGCAACAACTACACGAAATCCGCCTTCGCGGATTGGCGGCCCCGGTGTTTGGGTCGGTGTAGTGCGCGGCCAGGGCCGCGCCCACCCGTCGGATCCCGCGGGCCAGGCTCGCGGCGCCCTCGAATCCCCAGACGTTGCCGTTATACCGGGTTGCCGAGCATCGTTCCGGTTGGGGTTCAGGCATTCTGCCCCCACGTGTCATCCTGAGCGAGGCGCCCGCTCGACACCCGCGGAATCGCGTACCAGCCCGTGCGCCGAGCGAAGGATCTCTGTCCGGAGCGCGATGGAGTCTGCCCTACGCCGCCCCTCGGGACGGTGGCCGATTTACCAGAACTATCCTACGAAACGCGGTATTACGCAGTTGAAGCCCCGCGCAGTTTGCGGGGCTTTCCGCTGTGGTTGCGGCGGATTTATCCGCTCCCCGGGGCGGCAAAGCAACGAGGCCAGCGGAGTTCGTTCTCCACTGGCCTCTGTCGATTTCCCTTACCGGCGCCCTTGCCGACTCACCGCGGCGGGGTGCCGATGCGGATGGTGTCGCGCGGCGCGTTGGGATTCGGCGCGGGCGGCGTGGGGGCCGGCTCCACGGGGCGGCCCAGCAGCGGCGGTTCCGGCCGCGGCTGCGGCTCGGGCTCCTGCGTCGGCGGCGGCTGCTGCTGCACCGGCGGCTGCTGGGGCTGCGGCTGCTGCGCCGGGGGCTGCTGCGGCTGTGGCTGCGGACGGCTGACCGGAGGCGGCTGCTGCGCGGGCGGCCTTTGCGGCTGCGACACCGTCGGCCGCTGCGGCTGCGGCTGGCCGGTGGACGGCTGCGGCGAGGGTTGCTGGCCGGTGGACGGTGCCGGCTGGGCGCCGCCGGACGGCCGCGAGGCGGAGGGCTGGTTCTCGAAGGCGGGCACGCCGCCGCCACCGTCGTCCGTGGGCTGCGGCTGGTCGCCGCCCAGGCCGAAGCCCTCGCGCGTGACCGGCGCGTCGGGCGCGGAGGGCGGCGTGGCGACGGCACCCTCGTCCGTGGACGGCGCGCTGCCGTTGTCATCTTCCGGAAGCACGGCGCGGACGCCGGCGTCTTCGCGCCCGCCGCCGCCGCCCGACATGGCGGCCCACGCGGCGGCCGCCACCAGCAGCAGCGCGACGACGAGCACCACCGGCCAGCGCCGCCGCGGGCGCGCCGCAGCCGCGGAGGGCACCGTGTGCGCCCGCGTGCTCACGTGCGCCGCCGGACGCGGATGCGCTGGCGCGGGAGCGATCATCGTCCCGTCGTCGTCGGCGTCCGCGGGCGGGGCGACGTGGGTGGACCGGCGGGGCGGCGGCGCGATGATGGTGCCGTCGTCCTCCTCCGCGTCGATCACGGGCGGCGGGACGGCGACGTGCGACAGGGCGGCGTGCACCCGGTCCTGCAGCGGCTGGTGCGTGGCCGCCGCCAGCGCCTGGCCAAAGTGGTCGGCGTCGGGGTAGCGGTCGCGCGCCTCCACCGACATCGCCTTCATCACCACCTGCTCCACCTGCGGCGGCACCTGCGGGTTCAGCTCGCGGATCGGCCGGCGGACGGTCCATCCGGTGGGCAGCTGCCCGGGCTCGCTGGTGAAGGGCCGCTCGCCCGTGAGGAGCTGGTATCCCACCACGCCCAGGCTGAAGACGTCCGTGGCCGCCGTTAGGTTGCGGTCGCCGCGCACCTGCTCGGGCGAGGCGAAGGCTGGCGACAGCGGGTTGTTGCCCATCCCCCGGGTAACGGTCTGGTCGTCCTCGATGGCCTGCGCGATGCCGTAGTCCAGCAGGCACACGCGCACGTCGTCCGGGTTGCCCTCGATGGCCTCGGCCAGAAAGATGTTTCCCGGCTTTACGTCCCGGTGGATGAGGCCGGCGCGGTGCCCCACGGCCAGCCCCTGGGCGGTGTCGCGAAGGATGCACAGGGCGCGGTCCAGCGGCGGCTTTCCATCCCGTGCCAGCGCCTGCGACAGGTTCTCGCCGCGCAGCATCTCCATCACCAGAAAGTCCAGCCCCAGCTCCGGGTCGGTACCCACGTCGTGCACGGTGACCAGGTTGGGGTGGTGCGGCAGGCTTGCGGCGGCCTGCGCCTCCTTCTGCAGCCGCTGGCGCAGGGTCTCACGGTGCTCCGGGTCGGTGGCCGTAAGCGTGATGACCTTTACGGCCACGGGACGGCTGAGGCGCGTGTCCATGGCGCGGTACACCACGGCGAACCCGCCCCGGCCGATCACCTCTTCGATCTGGTACCGCTTCACCAGCGTGTGGCCGGTGAGCAGGCTTTCGAGTCCCTGAGACATGTCCCGTTGCCCGTGCGTCTTGCTCGCGGCGCCGGCGAGGGGTGCCGGCAGAACCTTGTCCCGTGGCAAGATGCGAACCGGCGGAACGCCGCGGACGCCCGGGCCCGGTAGCGCCTGCCCCGGACGCGAGAGCACCCCCGGGAGCCGTCTGCTCCGGGGGCGCTCGTGTTGGAGGCGATGGCCTGCATCATTCATCGCGGGGGAAGATGACCGGCCGCTGCTTCCGGTCTCGCCGGTGAGATCGATTACTTTCCACGCAAGCAGGGCGCTCCGGAAAGTGCCTCAGGGTGGGACATCACGCTGCCGATCCCGTGGAATCGCAAGCACGATCGGTGCATTTTACCCGCTCGGCTTCCGGCCGTCCGTGGCGAGCCGGGAGCGTGACAAGTAGACACACTATGGCGCCTAACGGGTTGGCGGCCTAATGTTCGTCGAGTGTAAGATCCGTATATTCTGCTCTGCCCGACCCGCCGAATGACGAACCGCCTGAGAGGAATCCACCCGCGGCTGGTTCCCCGCGCGCCAGACCCGCGCCCGTCGCTGGCCCTGCTCCCCGCCCTGCGCGACGCAGGCGACGACTTTGCCTGGGCCGTGTGGTACGCCGTGTGGCGCGTGCGCGGTGAAGACGACGCCGGGACGTCCGGCCCCGGCGAGGGGCTGGAGCGCTTTCGCGGCGCCCTTGGCTGCGTGCCGCAGCTGGACGACGCGCTGAGTGCGATCTCCGAGTACCTGCATGGCATCGGCGCGCGCCGGGCCGCGGCCGACGCCCTGCTGCGCATAAGCGACTGGGCGCTGGAGCGCGGCGCCCCCGAGCCCGCCATCCAGTGTGCCGAAGCCGCCGCCGCCCTGGTGCCCGAGAGCGGCCGGCTCGCCCTGGCCGCCGGCCGGGTGAACCGGTACTTCAGCGAGGCACAGCGTGCGGCGCTCTTCTATGAGCGCGCGATCACCCTCGCCCGGCTCAGACGAAAGTGGCGCACCTATGTCCGGGCGCACGTTGGTTTGGGACAAGTGAAGAAGTCGCTCGGAGATCTGGCGTCTGCCCGCGCGCACTACTTCACGGCAGCCCGCGCAGCGCGCAGCTTGTCTGGAGAAAAATGGCTGGCGGCGCAAACTCGACATGATCTAATGGGTCTTGCCGCAGAAGAGGGGGATCTGGAAAGTGCCTTGCGATATGCGGGGCAGGCGCTGGAGTGGTACCCACGCCATCACGCCAGCCTGCCTGCACTCGCACACGACATCTGCTTCCTCCTTGTACGCTTGGAAGAGCATGCGCGTGCTGTCGAGCTTCTGAAGATCGTGCTTCCGAAGCTCATTCCGCGCGACCAGGTCATCGGATGGAGCACCTTGGCGCGAGCCGCAGGTGCAATCGGTGACGACGCGTCTTATCAGCAGGCAACGGAGAACGTGTTGCGCCTCGTGGGACTATTCGATCTTCATGCAGCAGAGGCATTCGAGAATCTGGGCTCCGGGGCGTGCTCCCTTGCCTCTTGGGATCAGGCTTGGCAGTACGCTACCCGAAGCGTTGAGGTCGCGACCAGTCGGGGGAATGAACGAACCCGACGTAACGCGTTGCGGGCGCTCGATGCCGCTCGCGCGCAACGCGTGCCGTCTCACGAGCCGCCGTCGCACGGGTTGGCAGAGCCGCTGCTTCAGTTGGCGAGAGATATGGCCGCCGCCCTCGCCGTCTGGCGCGGATCTACCTGGAAGCGGAAGCAGCAGTATGGGCGCGAACGGCTGGAGGGTGTCTGACGCTCAATTACCCGAGCCGATCGTGTATCCTGCGTCCGCGGCATCGCCACCGGATTCCGTGGTCTCCGATTCACCAGCTCCCACGCCATTTCCAGAGCCCACACCGAAGCCTCCACCTTCCGTCGCGGTG